>JBAYSE010000011.1:0-22490 GCA_041676265.1 Sphaerochaetaceae bacterium | reverse complement strand
AATTGGCGACTATGGTAGAGTAGTAGTGATGCAAACAGATAGGAGAGACGAGATAACTAAATATTTTAGAGCTCTGGACCGGGCCTATTTTATGGACCTCTATAAAGAGTATGCCTATGAGGATACACCCTTTCCCATTGGGTACGGGCAAACCATCTCTCAGCCCTCCTTGGTACTTGAAATGACTATTCTACTGGACATAAAACAAGAGAGCCAAGTATTGGAAATAGGTACGGGTAGTGGCTATCAGACGGCTCTTTTGGCTAAAGTGGCCCAAAAAGTATTTACAGTTGAGAGGATTGAAGAGCTCTATTTACGCTCCAAGGAGAGATTACTAAAAGCCGGTTATAAAAATATCGCGTTTAAACTAGCCGAAGGGGTGTTGGGTTGGCCAGAGAAGGCCCCCTTTGACCGCATAATGGTTACCGCTGCTCCGCAAGAGGTACCCCAAGCACTATTGGACCAATTATCTTATCATGGCAAGATGGTTATACCGGTTGGTGCCACCTATGCGCAAGATCTCTTGTTAATAACTAAAGACGGAAAGGGTAACATAGAGCAGCGGGCGATAGCTAAGGTAAGTTTTGTCCCCCTTAGGAACTCTTGAAGTTATAACAGGGCTTAATTATCTCTTCTATTGCAACCGTCTCACCAATAGAGGCCAGAATTTCATCGATTTGTTTGTAAGCAGCCGGGCTCTCATCGAGTGTCCCCTTATGCACCGAGGTGGAATAGATCCCTTCCATCGATTTCTTAAAGGCTTCCAAGGTGAGTTGGGCTTTAGCTTCGGTGCGGCTTAAAACTCTGCCGGCCCCATGGGGCGCTGAGTAGTTCCAGTCACGATTGCCTCTGCCAAAGCCTAAAATAGAGCCATCGCGCATATTTATGGGGATCAAGAGACGCTCCCCCTCATAGGCTGAAATCGCCCCTTTACGGATAATATTATCTTTAAAGTTGATGTAGTTGTGGATGCTATGGAAAGAGGGGAAATCAGACAAATCTCTTTTTACCAAATTGTTCAAAATTATAGTGGCCATAGTTTCTCTGTTAAGTTGAGCATACTCTTGGCAAATCGCCATGTCATGCAGATAGGCTTCTCTGTGTTTCCCTTGCAGAAAGCAGAGGTTACGGGGGTAGGTGAGCCCCTCTGTGCGGCACATTTTGACGGCACTGTTTTGGTAGTAGCGGGCAACCTGAGTCCCTAAATTACGACTTCCTGAGTGGATTGTGAGGTAACTATTACCCCTAGAGTCTTCGCCTAATTCAATAAAATGGTTCCCTCCGCCCAGGGTGCCAATACTGTTTTCCAGTCGTTCTAAGTTTTGGAGTTCTTTAAACATGCGAAGCTCATAGAGGGGCTCGAAGTGGACAACTTTTTGTTTGTGCATGTTTTTACCGGCCGGTATTCGAGAATAGATTAGTTGATCCAGTTTGGCTAAATCGACCTTTAATTGGCCCAACTCTACAGTTAAAACGCCACAGCCGATATCGACACCCACAATATTGGGAACAACTCTGTCTTTAAGGTCGGCTGTGAACCCAATAACGCACCCCACGCCGACATGGACGTCACTCATTATCCTGACCTTAGCCCCTTTTATAAAATCTTGGTCTAGGAGGGTCTTAATTTGTTCTCGCGCTCCACTGTCAATCGAGGTGGCAAAGACTTTGGCTTCTCCAAACTTTCCTTCTATTGTCATATATCGCTATTATAACAAAATATTCAAAGAATTACTGCCTTGTGCTGCAAAGCCTCTTTTAGGCCTTTAAAATCACGGGTAGTTGCCTCAATCGTAGAGAACCTTGTAGCCACATCTCTTATACTGTGGGCATCTGAGCTACGAATGAGGCAGTACTCCCCGGTAGCCACACGGGGAGGATTGTTAACCACTTCAACGGCAGAGTAGGGTAGGGGGGGGAGAAATCCTAAGTTGGCAATTACCGAATTGATAGGTCGGTCGATGTGCGCCGGGATGGCTAGCCCCCCCCTTTGGACAATTGTGGTGGTTAAATTATCAAAAGAGATGTTGGCGGCACCGTAGAGAAAGAGGTCAACCTCTTCAACAACGTTACCCATCACATCGCAGACGAGTTGGTGGCCAAATTTAGAGGCAACGTTTCTATTTTTTGGCAAAAGAGACTCTATCCAAGCAGAAAACTCCTCCCCCTCTTCAAGGCTCGCAAAGAGGGCTAAGAGATGGACCTCTTCGATGGTGGTCACCTCCACTCCATAGACCCCTACCAGACCCAAGATCTGGCAAGCTTCACTAAAAGCCGGGAGGTTTCTTCCGCTGTTATGGTCACTCAGAGCGACGATATCGAGCCCTTTCTCATAAGCCTCGTAGGCTAAAACGGGAGGGGCTAAATTATTGGAGGCACAAGGCGAGAGGCAAGAATGGTTGTGCAGGTCTACTTTTAATTGCATAGTCCTAAAAGTTTTGCCAACCGATAGGAGACAGTGAATTGATCCTCCTGACTCCCCAAGATGGCAATGCCCTCCTCTTGAGCAGTGGCCACCATATCAGCAGTAGGTTGGCGTCCATTGCAGAGAATGATGGCGTTAAGGGACACGAGAGAGGCCACAGCCACAGCATTTTTATGCCCTTGGATAGTAATTAAAGCGCTGCCCTCCGTGGCATTGGCCATCACATCACTTAGGAGGTCTGAAGTGTAACCACCACTAATAAGGCGCTCTTCAGCCGGTTTTGTGAAAACTTCTAAGTTTAATGCTTTGCTCGCGTGTTCAATAGATACCATTTTGCTACTCCTCGAGGTTTAGTTTTTTGCGCTCATTCTCACTAAAGAAAATTGTCGATTTGACAACAGTCTTTTGAACCGATGACGTGATTGAAAACTCATCAGAGACCGATTTAACATTGGGGAGCCCCATACCGGCGCCAAAGCCGAGGGAACGAATCCATTCGTTAGCCGTTGAAAACCCCTGTTCAAGAGCCTCATCTAAATTCTCGATTCCCGGGCCATTATCTTCTCCGGTAATAATTACCTTATCGGGGAAGTACTCGGCGGTTATACTTCCTCCGTTCGAGTGGACAACGATATTCATCTCTAACTCATAGGAGGCGATTGCGGCGCGCCTAATTGTCCTCGGAAATAATTCATTCTGTTTAAGTTTCTTTTTTATCTCAGTCGATGCATAACCGGCCTTCTCAAAGTCCAATTTGCGCACTAAAAAAGTTTGCCGCTCTTGAGAAAGTCCTTCAGTGGCAACCTCAATTTGCCTCTCCCTCTCTAAGGAGTCGACTTCGTTGTTTATCTCCCACAAAAGACGTGTTGAGATATCGCGGGTAGTCACTATGCCTACCAACTCCTTCTCCTTATTTAAAACCGGAAAGCGATGGTAGCGATAGCGGTCGAAATAGGTAATTGCAAATGAAATGGGCATATCTTCATCGAGGAGGATTAGTTTACTACTCATATGCTCTTCCACTTTGTCTTCAATGTAGCCAAAGTCGAGGGCTTGAATGATGTCATCCATACTCACAATTCCCAAGAGGCGCTTTTCAGCTACCACAGGAACCCCCGTAATCCCATTTTCACGCATCAAATGTTGGACCTCTCGCATGGTCGTCCCGAGAGGGACACTAATAAGAGAGCGGGTCATCACATCTTTGATTTTCAAACGGTAGATGAGCTCCGAAATAATAGTGGGGGAGTTGAACGTGTTAATGGGAATTGTTTGCATGTGAGCAGTATACACTGAAAACTTGAGAGCTACTACTATGAACAGCTCCCAATTAGTGGTACTCTCAATGAGATTTTAATTTAGAGGTGGTTATAAATGTTGCCCTCAAGAGAGAAAGAATTTGCCCGTTTATTGGTCAACTACTCCGTTAAACTTCAACCCCAAGAGAGTTGCCTGATAAACGCGATTGATGTTCCCATTAGTATGGTCGAAGCGCTAGTGGAAGCTGTTTATGAAGCCGGTGGTTCCCCTTTAGTGAACTACTCTTCAATTTCTATAGAGCGGGCCTTAGTGGCCTCTGCAACCAAGGAGAGCCTCTCTCTATGGGCCGCCTGTGACGCCTACCGGATGGAAAAGATGGACGCCTTCATAGGTATCAGAGGAATAGTGAATCCTAGAGAGATGGCAACGCTGGGCAAAGCTAACCAAGATTATGCCCTCTACTACAATACGCCGGTCCACCACGATATCAGAATCGTCAAGACTAAATGGGTGGTTACCCGCTATCCAACTCAGTTGATGGCCTACCAAGGGGGGATGTCACTCAGAGAGATGGAGGATTTTTTCTACAAAGTAACCATTGGGGTCGATTACAACGCCATGCAAAAGGCGATGGAAAAAGCCAAAGCCTTTCTCGATAATGTCGATAAAGTCCACATCTTAGCCAAAGGGACCGACCTAAGGTTCTCAATTAAAGGGATGGGGGCAATTATTTGCGCCGGAGAGATGAATATCCCCGACGGAGAGATCTACTCTTGCCCTCTTAAAGAGAGTGTTGAAGGAACAATTACCTACAACACCCCCTCTACCTACGAGGGGCACACTTTCAACAATGTTGCCTTTAGCATTGAAAAGGGCAAGATAGTAAAGGCCACTGCCGACGATAGTGAAGCTGTTAACAAAATCCTCGATATTGATGAAGGAGCCCGTTACTTTGGTGAATTTGCCCTTGGATGTAACCCCCAGATAAACTTTGCCATGGATAATATCCTTTTTGATGAGAAGATTGCCGGTTCTATCCACTTCACACCGGGTAATGCCTATGAAGACTGCGACAATGGTAACCGAAGCGCTGTCCATTGGGATTTGGTGCAGATTCAAACCCCCCAGTTTGGCGGGGGAGAGATTTGGATGGATGGAGTGCTAATACGCAAAGATGGGCGTTTTGTCCACGCCTCCTTTGTCGACTTAAACTTCTAATATTCAGCATTAAAAACAACGGTGCGGTTGCCCCATAGGATAATTCTATGTTCTAAGTGGGCCTGCACGGCACGGGAGAGGACAGCCTGCTCGACATCTCGACCAATATTGCGTAGACCAATCGGGGTTAATTCATGATTTATCCGCACGACATCCTGTTCAATAATGGGTCCTTGATCAAGCTCATCAGTGACGTAATGGGCAGTGGCACCAATCATTTTTACGCCCCTTTCGTAGGCTTGTAAGTAGGGATTAGCCCCCTGGAAGGCGGGCAGAAAAGCGTGATGAATATTGATCATCTTTCCCCACCATTTTTTAGTAAAAGCGGGACTTAGCACCTGCATGTAGCGGGCGAGCACTACCAAATCGATTTTGTGCTCCTCAAGGAGTTCCTGAACCGCTTTTTCCTGTTGAGCTTTGTCGCCGGCAACGATTGGTAGATGGTAATAGGGGATTTTAAATTGGGTGGCAATATGCTCAAGGGTGGGGTGGTTACTGATGATTAGGGGGATAGCACAGATGAGATTTCCTTCGTGGTGACGGCTTAACAGGTCAAATAGACAGTGACTGGTTTTGCTCACCAAAATCGCCACGCGGCTTTTGTTATCGGTGAAATAGCAGTGCCAGTCGAGGCCTAAAGGGTGGGCAAATTGTCCGAAATTCTCTTGAAGCTCCTCTCTGGTAATTTTTAGATCCTTTAAATCAAGTTCTAAACGCATATAATAGCGGTTAGTACGGGTGTCACTATGCTGTTGACAGTGGAGGATGTTAAACCCTTTCTCATAGAAAAAGGTACTAATGGAGGCTAGTAACCCTTTACGGTCTGCACATTGAATCAGGAAGATGATCTTCTGCATTAAGATTCCTGCTGCTCTTCATCAAAAGGTGCCAAACTCTCTTCATCTTCGCCAAGGAGAATTTCAACCTTTCTCTCGACGGCATTGAGTTCTTTCTCTACCCGCTTAGCCAAAGTTACCCCCTCTTCGAAGAGTGCAATTGCCTCCTTGAGGGGTGTCTCATCACTTTTTAATTTTTGCGTAATCGCTTCCATCCGCTCTATATCTTTTTCGTAACTCATTATTCACTCTCCTCTTCAAACAGCTTATTAACAGTCGCTACCGCTTCCCCTTTAGCAAATTGAATAGCCACTTCCTCATCTATTTTCAGTTGTGAAGCTCTATTGATAAGCTCTCCATCACTACTGTGGGTAACAATTGAGTAGCCCCGCGCTAAAACAGCCAAGGGGCTAAGGCTCTCTAATTGGCCTACTAAAGCCTCCGCTTTGGCTTTAGCCAATTTTAGTCGCTCGCTAACGGTACGCTCCATAATCGCCCTATAATCATCACAGTAGAGGTGTGCCTGTTGCAGCTTGCGCTTAAAATAGTCGGCCATCCTATCGGTGGTAAATAAGGCCAACTTTCCCTTGATAATACCCACTTTTTTAAGGATTAGGTGGGCAAGAGTTGTCACCATCCCCCGGTAGTTAGCTATTATATCCTGGAGCAGGGGGGCTACCAATTCGCCCGCCGCAGAGGGGGTAGGCGCCCTTAAATCGGCAGCATAGTCACTCAAAGCCCAGTCGATCTCATGCCCAACGGCACTCACGGTAACTATATCACTCTCTACGATCGCTTCAACCACGGCGCGCTCACTGAAAGGCAGGAGGTCTTCGATTGAGCCTCCTCCCCGCCCTATGATAAGGAGATCGGCAATTTTTAAGCGGTTGGCCAATCTGATTTGACTGGCGATCTCATCGGCCGCTAAGGCCCCTTGGACGGCCGCCGGTAGAATCACAACATCGATAGTGGGGTTGCGCCTCTTAAGGACCTGCAGAATATCGTGGACGGCAGCTCCTGTTGGGCTGGTAATTACACCTATCTTCTTTGGGTAAAGGGGCAGGGGACGTTTACGTTGGGCATCAAAATAACCCAGAGCGGCAAATTCTCGTTTACGCTCCTCTATGAGGGCCAATAAATCGCCGGTTCCCGACTTGCGCATATTTTGACAGACAATCTGGTAATTACCCCTTTTGGCATAAATGGTGATATCACCTTCCACGATTATCCTATCCCCATCTTTGGGGAGAAAAGGGACTCGCCAGCTCTGCGATTTAAACATGACAGCTTGGATGGCTGCCTCCTCATCATGGAGTTGGAAATACCAGTGTCCGCTGGAGGCGGGGCGAAAATTAAAAACCTCCCCCTCAAGGGTTATTTTGGTGAATACCCCCTCTAGTACCTCTTTAAGGCGACTAGTTAAAGCGGAGACTGTTAAGATGTGGTCATTGAATAACTCGTTCACCGCGATGCTCCTTTCTGCCAGCTCTTATATTGAATATAAATGGCGGCGCTTAAAAAGAGGAGGGCTAAGAGGATAAAAAGCCATAGGGGCAGGTAGTAGAAGCGGGTAAAAAGGAGAGATGCACACACCGAGCCGCCAATTGCCGATACATAGAGGGTAAAACGCTCCTTTAGATAGTATCTGAGCAGTAGAGCCCCAGTTCCCCCCAGAAGGGTAAAAACAATTGCCAAACTTCCCCTTTGGTTGAAGGTCAACACCAAGAGGTAGGCTAACAATGAGTAGAGGAGAAATGTACCTAAAAATGAGCTGACCAAGGGGTATTTTAGGTGGATGACTACCGCTAAAACTATAACAACCACAAGGGCTAGGTACTGGTCGAAGACCAAGAATTTAGTCAACCCTCTCAAGGTTAATTCATCCGGTGACGCTTGTTTGTAGAGGATGATAAAATAGGCTAAAACCGCGGCCCCACTAGAGACAGTTAGTTTTAGAAAATCGAGGATGTTTCTGAGTTTGTAGCCGTTAAAAGCTACCGCTAGGGAGAGGAGAACTCCCCCTATCATCACAAAACTACCCATTGCGTTCCCCTTAACAGAAAAGGCAGCCCAGAAGAGCTGCCTTGCCAAATCGACTCCCTGAGTTAAGCTTACTCAGCAGGAATAATAGCCCCTGTAGGACAGGCATCCACACAGGCAGCACAATCAATACACAAGTCGGGATCGATTACATAAATATCGCCCTCAGAAATAGCGTCGGAAGGACATTCTGGAAGGCAAACGCCGCATGCAATACATGCGTCAGTAATAGTGTAAGCCATTGTTGACTCCTTATGTTTGTTAATCCGTTTTCGACTATATACCCTAGCTAAAAACTCGTCAAGGCTTGCTACAAAACAACCAAGCAGATATAGTCAAAAAGAGGTGAAAATGCAAACTTGGGGGGCTTTAAATGGGTAAGCAACTGGTATTGGCTGAAAAACCTAGTGTCGCACGTGAGATAGGGAAAGTGCTGGGGTGTACCCGACGTCGGCAGGGGTATTTAGAGGGGGACCATTATATTGTCACCTGGGCTTTAGGCCATTTAATCGAGTTATCGCCACCGGCCTCTTACGAGCCGCGCTGGCGGCGTTGGAGCCTCTCTTCTCTGCCCATGTTACCCGCTGAGTTGACTCTCACTGTGATGGAATCAACCAAGGAGCAGTTTGCCGTAGTTGAAAACTTGTTTAAAAGGGACGATATCGACTCGCTTGTAATTGCCACTGATGCGGGGCGGGAAGGGGAATTAGTGGCCCGTTGGATTTTAATTAAGGGGCTCTGGCAGGGGCAAACTAAGCGTCTTTGGATTAGTAGTCAAACCGAACAGGCGATTAAAGAGGGGTTTGACAATTTAAAAGAGGCCAGCCTCTACGATTCTCTTTTTGAGGCGGCCCAGGCGCGCGCACAGGCCGATTGGTATATCGGGATGAACGTTAGTCGCGCCCTCACTTGTCGCTACGATGCGCGTCTCTCATCAGGAAGGGTGCAAAGTCCCACTCTAGCCT
The DNA here is from genome assembly GCA_041676265.1 of Sphaerochaetaceae bacterium. GTDB lineage: Bacteria > Spirochaetota > Spirochaetia > Sphaerochaetales > Sphaerochaetaceae > DUOJ01. The sequence continues at coordinate 13,746 of JBAYSE010000011.1, read as the reverse complement.
TGATTACCCGTCGAGAGGAGGAGATTGAGGCCTTTAGTGGAGAGTTTTATTGGACTATCAGAGCCGATTTCGGCCTCTTTAGCGCCACTTATCATGATGATGAAGGGAGCATTAGAATCACTCAAGAACAGGAGGCTCTAGCTATTGCGAATGCCCTTGAAGGGCAAACCGGCGTAATTGTAGAGCTTAACAAAGAGGAGAAGGTAGACCCCCCACCATTGGCCTACAATCTTACCGAGTTGCAACGGGATGCCAACCAAGAACTCTCGTTTTCGGCTAAGGAGACCCTCGATACTCTCCAGCAACTCTATGAAAAACATAAAATTGTTACCTATCCCCGTAGCGATAGCCGCTACATTACCAGTGACATCGTCCCCACCTTAAACCGGCGCCTTCAAGCCCTAGAAGCCACCCCATTGGGGTTAGTGGCTAACCTCTACCTAGAGGAAGGCTACCGTGAAGAGCTCGGTAGATTTGTGAAAGAGAGTGGGGTAACGGACCATCATGCAATTATTCCCACCGAGCAGAAGGTTGTCTTAGAGCGCTTATCTCCCAAAGAGAGGGCCCTTTGGAGCCTAGTCGCCCAAAGGTTTATGGAAGTCCTCTCAGGGGACTACATCTACGAAAGCACGGCAGTCGGTGTTGAGGTGGGAGACTACCGTTTGGCAACCCATTTGGTGGTCCCCATTAAGCAGGGGTGGCGCGATATGGCCCGCTTAGTCGCTAAAAAAGATAATGAGCTTACCTTGGAACCCTTAGAGTTAAAAGTTGGTGAGCCACTCAAGGTTGTGAAAGTCAACTTAAAGAAGAGCGCCACCAAGGCCCCCGAGAGATACACTGAAGGGACATTACTGGCAGCTATGGAAAATGCCGGCCGCTTTGTCGAAGACAGCGAGCTGAAAAAAAACCTCGCCGGGGGATTGGGCACCAGTGCCACCCGCGCCGATATTATCGAGAAGCTACTCCAAAATTATTATATCGAAAGGGAGGGGAGAACTTTAGTGCCCACTGCCAGAGGGCGAGAGGTCATCAGACTGGCCCCTGACGAGTTGTGTTCACCCGAACTTACGGCTAAATGGGAAGAGCGCTTAGCCAAAATTGCCGAAGGCGAAGAAGAGAGCAGTGCTTTTATCAGCGATATAAAAGCGAGCGCTAAAAAACTAGTTAAGAAAATTAGTGACAGCAATGCTAAATATAATCCTACTTTCAAGGATGGCAAGCTCTGTCCCTATTGTGAAGCAGCCATGCAAAAAGTAGTCGACGAGAAGGGCGGAGTGCACTTTATGTGCCAGCGCCTCTCTTGTGGCTATGAAGAGATGCTCGTAAAAGAGGTTGTAGCGACTAAGAAAGCCTCTGTCCAAGCTAAACCGGCCACCTTCTCTGCGCCAGGGGGTAAGCGGGTGGTTGTTGTCAAAAAAGGTGGCGATAAAGTCTCTCTACCCAGTAAAGTGACCAAGACCAAAACGGTCGTTGTACGGCCTTCAAATTTTAAGCGGGAGAGTTTTAATACCTCATCGAAAAATCCCACCGGTAGTGGTAACACTTTGGGAGAACTATTAGCAGCCAATGAGAGGCGCCACAAAGAGCGCGACAGACGCAAGAAAGGGGGTAAGCGTTGAAACTGAATATAGCCGTGGTCGGGGCGATGGGGGCGGTTGGGCAAACCATGCTCAGCATCTTAGCCCACTCAGCACTACCCATTAATAGACTTAAACTCTTGGATATCGGTGAAAACGTGGGGCGAAAGGTCCCTTGGCGAGAAACGGAACTTACCGTTGAAGCTCCCCGTAAAGGACAATTTGCCGACATAGACATTGCCCTCTTCAGTGCTGGGCGAGAAGCGAGTCAAGCGTTAGCTCCCTTAGCGAGTGGTGAAGGGGCCGTTGTCATCGATAATTCTAGCTATTGGCGTCTTCACAAAGCGGTCCCACTGGTGGTCCCTGAAGTGAATCCATTAGCCTTAAGAGGGCATCAGGGGATTATTGCCAACCCCAACTGTTCAACCATCCAACTGGTGGTGGCCCTCAATTCCCTGCACCACCACTACACAATAGAGCGAGTGGTAATCTCAACTTACCAGGCAGTCTCAGGCAGTGGTCAAAAGGCTGTGGAGGAATTAAAGGCGCAGAGTTGGGCATTTTTAAGGGGTGAGAAGGGTGTTAAGGCTGTCTATCAGCACCAAATAGCCTTTAATGCCATTGCCCAAATTGATGACTTTTTGGAAAACGGTTATACCAAGGAGGAGATGAAACTGGTCGAAGAGACTCAGAAGATAATGGATTCTTCCCTTGCCATCACTGCGACCGCGGTCAGAATTCCCGTCTTTACAAGTCATAGCGAGTCGGTGAACGTCACCTTCTCTAAGGCTTTCGAGATGGAAGAGGTTAGAGAAACTCTCGCCAATGCACAAGGGGTTACCCTAGTTGAAGAGGGTTATCCTCTCCCCTTGGAGGTCGCCGGCACCGATAAAGTCTTTGTGGGGCGCCTAAGGCGAGATTTCAGTGTTGCTAACGGGCTAAACTTCTGGATTGTGGCCGACAACCTACGTAAAGGAGCCGCCCTCAACACCGTCCAAATTGCCGAAAAATTGGTAGAACTTGACTTACTACGCTAAATCTTAAATTCCCTCTTGACAATCGATACCGCCCTTTCGACAGCGTCTTGCACTGTTATGTAGGCAATCTTCCGTTCACTGGTGGTGACAGCCAAAATGGGGATCTCGGCCTCGGCCATACATGAGAATAGGCGGGAAGCTACCCCCGACTGGTACTCCATGCCAGGGCCTTCAACGGTAATTTTGGAGACCCCCGCGTCGATAGTGAGCCGTGAGTCTTTAAAGGGTTCAATAAACTTCTTGAGTAAAGCTTCGCCTTTGGTGCGGTCAGATTCTTTTATTGTGAAAGAGAGGGCAATGGTCCCATTGGTAGCGCCGGTATGGCTGATCATATCGATGAAGATATCATTTTGTGCCAACAACCCATATAGAGCACTAATGACCTCCATCTTGCGACTCATATTCTCGATTGAGACCAAAACTTCATCATGGGCAGTGTAGATGGTGGTAACGGCACTGCTTTCCAAGATCATGTCGTGCATAGAGTAGAGACCCGGTTTTTGCCGAGCTATGTAAAAAGCAGCTGCGATAGCCCCCCCGGCAAATACTTGACGGGAGTAAGATTGGTGGGCAATGGTAATCACCTCATCTTCACCACTGTAGGAGACTTCGTGTTCGCCGGCATAGGTCCCTCCTCTAATGGAGTGGATTCCCATCTCATCGGGGCGCCTTAAAGCGTTATTGCCGTGGCGTGAGTAGACGAAAGTGAGCGGATGGGTCCTCACAGAGTTGATAGTTTCACCCAACATGAGGGCAGTACCACTAGGGGCATCTTTTTTATAACGGTGGTGTTTTTCAATTATCTCAACATCGTAGCGCTCTCCTAAGACTTTAGTGGCACTCACGAGGAGTTCTTGCACAAGGTTAATCCCTAGCGACATGTTTTGGGATCTAAAAAGGGCTACCGATTGAGAGGCCTCTTTAAGTAACTGTTCGTCTTTTGGCGAAATACCGGTTGTTGCAACCACTAAAGAGAGCTTTTGCTTAACGGCGGTCGATAAGTAAGATCTTAAGGATTCACTACTGGAGAAGTCGATTAAGACATCGCCTTTAACCGGACACTCGGCCAGTGTTTTATAAATGGGGTAGGGTCTTTGACTCTCCACGATATCGATACCCGCTACAACCTCCACCCCTTCGGAGGTTCCGATTTGGGTAGTTAGGGCTTTTCCCATCCTTCCACTACAACCATTAATTATTACTTTCAGCATAGCCAGCTCCTTATTACAGTAATCAACAAGTTACCGTAAAAACAAAAAATAAGCAATAATAACAGAGAAGGTTTAAAATAACTTTTTCTGGGGTAGTAATGTTACTATAAAAACAAACTGTAACTAATAGACACAGGCTTGTATTTTTGGTACACTCTCCCCATTGTATGAGGAGGAGAGATGAAAATAGCTATTGTAGGATTTGGAAAGATGGGGAAAGTGGTCTATGAAAGTGCCCTTGCCGGTGGCCATGCAGTCGTGGCAGTCGTCGATCCCCACTCTGATTCACCATTAGTCACCGCTCATGAGTGTAGTCGGCAAACCCTCCAAGACAGTGAGGTTGTCATTGAGTTTTCCACCCCTGGTGAAGTGCTAAAACGACTAACCATCTATGGAGAGCTTAAACTGCCGGCCGTTATTGCCACTACCGGATGGTATGAAGAGCTCGCTAAGGCCCAAGATATTGTCGAGAAAGGGGGTAATGCCGTCATTTGGTCGGGAAATTTTGCCATTGGAGTCCATCTTTTCTTTAAGATTGCGCGCTACAGTGCCCACCTGGTGAACCAAATTGGCCTTTATGATCCGGTTGTCCAAGAGTTGTTTCACAGTGCTAAAGGGGACAGCCCTTCAGGGACTAGCCTTATGTTGGGCAATATTCTTTTAGAAGAGTTGGAGGGGAAAACAGCCCTTGAGACGGGAAGATTGGACCGCCAAAGGAGGTCGCAAGAGATCCACTTAGCCAGCGCGCGAGGCGGCTCACATCCGGGCACCCATGCCCTTATCTACGACAGTCCGGCCGATACAATTGAAATCATTCACCGGGCCCGTAACCGGGAGGGATATGCCTTAGGCGCCCTCAAGGCAGCCACTTGGATTAAAGATAAGCAAACTGGATTTTTCACAATCGATGCGATGTTAGGTGAACTGTTCGCCTAAACGGAGGATAAAGCGATGAAAAGATTTAGAGGTTTACACACAGCAGTAATAACACCCTTTAGTGGGGAAGGTTTATTAGATATTGACGCCTTTAGACGAATTTTAGAGTACCAAAAGAGGAGCGGAGTTGATGGCTTTGTCCCTTGTGGAACCACCGGAGAGTCGCCTACTCTAAGTTCAAAAGAGATGGACGCCCTCATTGAAACGGCCGTTGAGGTGGCCAATGGGGAGGTTGCCGTAATCGCCGGTACGGGCAGTAATTCAACCAGTAAGGCGATTGAACTCTCCCAAAATGCCGCAGCCAAAGGGGTTGATGGTCTCCTCTTGGTTAATCCTTACTACAATAAGCCAAGTCAGAAGGGCCTCTACCTCCACTTTAGGAGTATTGCCGATGCTGTAGACATTCCCTGTGTTTTGTACAATATTAAGGGGCGTACAGCCGTAAATATCGAGACGGAGACCCTCGTAAAATTAGCAAATGCCTGTCCTAATATAGTGGCAGTCAAAGAGGCTTCGGGCGATTTAGAGCAGATGAAGGCTGTAATTGCCCAAACACCACAGGACTTCACTGTCCTGAGCGGGGATGATAACATTAGCCTCGATTTGATAGAAGCCGGTGGGGACGGGGTGATTTCAGTTGCCAGCAATATCGCTCCGACTTATATGCAGAGGATGATAAGTGCGGCACTGGAGGGCGACTTTACAACTGCTCGCCAAATTGAAGGTCAATTGGCCCACCTCTTTGCAGCCTGTTTTGTGGAGACTAACCCTATTCCCATTAAGACTATGATGGCCCATTACGGATGGTGTGAAGAGGTTTTTAGACTACCGATGTGTAGCCTAGAGAAGGAAGAACACCGTACATTAATTTTGAAAGCTTTAGAAAATTTAGAGATATAGACGAGGAAAAGAATGGCACAAATCAACCAGAATTACCGCAAACTAGCAGCAGGATACCTCTTTCCAGAGATTGCCCGGCGCTCTAAGAGCTACTTAGAGGCTCATCCGGGCACTCATCTACATCGGCTGGGAATCGGTAATACTACCGAAGCACTCCCTCCAGCTATCATAGAGGGGCTAAGAGAGCAAGTTGAGCGGCTAGCCTCAAATGCGACCTACAGTGGCTACGGGGATGAACAGGGGAGTTTACCTCTGAGGGAGGCTTTAGTTAGTTACTACAAAGCGTGGGGTGTGAATCTGCAAGCCGATGAGTTTTTTATCAGTGATGGGGCCAAAGCCGATGCTGCCAATATCCAGTCGCTCTTTGTGGAGGACTCAATTGTTGCCATTCAAGACCCGGCTTATCCTGTTTATGTCGATTCTAATGTAATAGCGGGAAGAAGTCCCTCTTTCGATCACAGCAGAGGTTACTACGATAAATTTGTCTATCTTCAGGGACTGGAAGAGGAGGGCTTTGTCCCCTCTGTCCCTACCGAAAAGGTCGATTTAATCTACCTCTGTAATCCGAATAACCCTACTGGGGCGGTGGCTAACCACGAACAGTTAAAAGGATTCGTCACGTATGCTCTAAAGCATAAAGCTGTGATTATCTACGATGCGGCTTACAGTGAATACATTAGTGATGCGACGCTTCCCAAAAGTATATATGAAATAGAGGGGGCTCAGCAGTGCGCCATCGAGATTAATAGCTTCTCTAAATTTGCCGGTTTTACCGGTGTCCGTCTCGGTTGGACGATTGTCCCCCATGCTTTGTTAAGTGAAGAGAGTGAGGTGGGGGAGTTACACAAGATGTGGTACCGGCGCCAATGTACCTTTTTTAACGGGGCCAGCAATATTGCCCAAGCCGGCGGTTTGGCGGCTCTTACCCCCGAAGGATTGGTTCAATCAAGGGCAACAGTCGCCTATTACATGGAGAATGCTAGAATTATTCGAGAGGGGCTTTTAGGATTGAACTTAAAGGTGTACGGTGGTGACAACGCCCCCTACCTTTGGGTGAAGACGCCTTTAGGGCTCTCAAGTTGGCAGTTCTTCGATAAACTCCTCAACGAGTGCCAAGTTATTGCCACCCCGGGATCGGGCTTTGGTCCGGCCGGAGAGTCATTTATTAGGTTCAGCGCTTTTGGCCACCGCGAAAACATCGTTGCCGCTATGCAGAGCATTAAGGATAACTTGAGACTGGAGAATCAGAATGAGCGATAAAACATTACCACTCAATACAGAGCAAATGAGAGCCTTAGTTGGGCGCTATGCAACCCCTTTTCACCTCTACGATGAGGGGGCAATCAGGGTCAACGCGCGGGCATTTAAGAGCGCTTTCGCTTGGATTGGTGGGTTTAAAAACTACTTTGCCGTTAAGGCTTGTCCTAACCCGACGATTTTAAAGATCCTACGAGAGGAGGGCTTTGGTGCCGATTGCAGTAGTCTGCCGGAATTATTAATGGCTCAAGAAGCCGGCTTTAGGTCAGAGGAGGTGATGTTTACCAGCAACGACACGCCACCACAGGAGTTCAAAGTTGCCAGGGAGATGGGGGCGGTTATTAACCTCGATGACATCACCCACATTGACGCTTTAGTTGAAGTGGCAAGCATGCCTGAGTTAATCTCCTTCCGTTACAACCCTGGCCCTGACAGGACGGGGAATGCAATCATCGGCAATCCTGTTGAGGCAAAGTATGGGGTGACAACTGAACAGTTAGTACCCTGTTACGTGCGCTCAAAAGAGCTAGGAGCGCAGCGCTTTGCCCTCCATACTATGGTGGCCTCCAACGAACTCGAGCCGGCTTACATCGTCGAAACTGCTCGAATGTTGTTCACCCAGGCTTTACGCATCTGGCAAGAAGCCCATATTAGAATTGAGTTTATCAACATGGGCGGAGGCATTGGAATTCCCTATAGACCGGAAGAGAAAGCGCTTGATCTAGAATGGGTCAGCCAAGAAATTAAAAAACTCTACGACAAAATGATAGTGGGCACCCCTTTGGAGCCGTTAAAGATTGTCTTTGAGTGTGGCCGCATGGTCACAGGCCCCTTTGGCTATTTAGTGACCCAGGTACGCCATGTTACTCAGAAATATAAAGACTATGTCGGTCTAGACGCCACTATGGCCGACTTGATGCGCCCCGCCCTCTACGGAGCTTATCATCACATTACAGTGGTGGGCAAAGAGGACTTACCTCAAGAGCACATCTATGATGTAACTGGCTCCCTGTGTGAGAATAACGATAAATTTGCAATCGACCGTCAGTTGCCATTGATTGAGAAGGGGGACCTTTTGGTCTTCCACGATACCGGCGCCCACGGTTATGCCATGGGTTTCAATTACAATGGAAAGCTCCGCGCAGCTGAGTACCTTCTGAAAGAAGACAATTCAATCGTGATGATCCGTCGTGCAGAGACCGTTGACGACTACTTAGCAACGCTAAAGTTCTGAGGTGATTATGGCCCATATTTTTCCAGTCAGAGTCTACTACAGCGACACAGATGCCGGTGGTATAGTCTACCATGCCCGCTATCTAGATTTTGCCGAGCATGCGAGGACTGAACTGTTGAGGTCAATCGCACAAGATAAAGAAGACCTCAGTCTCTTGAGCCTGGCCTTTGTTGTGAAGTCTGTCACTGTTGATTATAATCAGCCTGCTTTTTTAGATGACTATCTAGAAGTCCACACCACTGTGGAGCAAGCCAAAAGGTTCTCCCTCACCTTCCTTCAACGGGTTCTAAGGCAGGGACAGGAGATAGCCACCATAAAGGTCAAAGTCGGTTCTATCAACACGGAAAGCGGGAAGATAGAACCAATCGAGGGGTGGATTCTTACAGCTATTGAGGCCTCTAGTCGACGATAGAGGGTTCCACTTCAACCACCACTAGACGCCCACAAGAGCCAATAGAACCTTTGTCAGGGTGGAAGATGACGACATCGTAACGGGTCGCGCCACCGACTGCCGAGTCTATTGTAAGCGTTGAGTTTGTCTCTCCTTCCAACAGGAGACCTTCGCAGTACCACTTGTAGGTATAATCTTCCAAATTTAGACTGGAGTTAAGTATTAAAGTAACTTGGTCGCCAAGGCCATACTCTTCATTATCGACAGTAATCTCCCCTTCAAAGGGAGCAATTGTACCGTCTAAGATGGTGAGGGTTCCGCTGTCAACAATCTTGCCGATTTCCAGCTCTCTTGTGGCCTCAGAAGGGGTGCCGTCAATAATCCTTAAAGATTCGACTTGACCTGAAATTATCTCACCATCACACTTTAGAGAGATCATAATAGTGTAAAACCCGGCTGCCAGAGATTTACTAAAGACCGCCTGTCCTTCTGTAATAGAGGCATCTATGTCTTCAATTGCATTGCCTTCAAAGTCAAAGAGGGTAAAGACTACTTGTAGGTCACTCGAGGTTTGTTCACTGTTCCAAGTGTAAGTCAAAGCAAAAGTGCCTGTCCCCACCTCTTCGTTCAAATAAATTTCAACTGCATGGTTCTTTTTAGAGACATAAAGAGAGGATTCTCCAGTGGCGATTGCTTTGCCGTCACCATTATAGCCGGTGGCCCGGAAAGTCCAATTGCCTACCAATAAATCACTGATGACGACTTCACTCTCCTCTAAGCCGGCTTGTTGGACATTGAGTCCTTTTGGGCCATTGGCGACAATGCTGTAGCTTTTAATCTCGAGGGGTTGTGTCCCTTGAGGGCCAATATTGCGAGTTGTGAAACGTCCATCAGGCTTTAGTGAAAGGCGCACTTCAACTGATTCTCCTACAGTTGAGTCGACACAACTGCCTAGGGTTAACAGTAGAGCCAAGAGGACAAAAAGGACCCCTTGCTTTAAAACTTTAAACATGTTCTCTCCTCCTTAACCACAAAAAGTGGTTATAGAGAGGAGGGAGAATTTTCTATTTCTACTTCAATTGGCTAAGATTTTAGCCACCTTTGCACGGAATTTTTTTTCTTCTACCAGAGGGTCAAGATCCCCTTTAAAGAGCTTTTTCTCGGTTTTGAGGGCCTCTTGGTGGACCGCTAAGCGATCGTGAAGAGGGGCCTTTAAGAGCTTTTCAGTCTGTGCCATCCGCTCTTTTGTAAATTCATAACTCGCTTTTACCGCATTAAAAGGGGCCTGGGCTGTTTTTAAGTCGAACGGTATAAAAGGGGAGTATAAGGGGATTGGGCTAGTGGTGAACCACACCTGCGCTGTCGTTTGGTCCCAGCTAACTATCATACTGGCGGTAGTGCGGCTCTTCACGACCCCTTTGGCATCCATACAAACCGAGCGCATAGAGTGGTCGAAGTCCTCAATACCACCCAGATTATGGCGTAAGGCTGCCTTCATAGAGTCAAAACTGGGTTCCATTTGTTGCATTAAAGAGGAAGTTGTCTTTTGACGGAATTTACCTTGAGTAAAGAGGAGATGGATTTTACTGGCAAAAGCCTGCGAGAAATTAACCCTTTTTTGGAGTGTCTCTGCATCGGCTAAGGTGTAATTGTCTTCGATAGTGTAAGCATTGCTAATAGTGGCACTCTCTTCAACCTTATAGGCAGCCCACCGTTTACCGGCGCTCTCTAAGACATAGGCCTCCCGGCCATCAGCGATGATAAACGAGTTGTGGTAGTGCAAGGAGCCTGAGTAGCTGCCATTGCCCCCTTGTCCCCACTCAGCGATAAGTTCAACTATGGTCGCTAGAGCCGCTTGGGCTGTAGCTGCACTGTGGAGGGCTAAGCGGAGGATATCCATTCCCAGTAACCCCTCTTTGTCAACGGCCTTTTTTGAGAATACAGCTTCATTGCCGATGGCAACTCCTTGGCTGTTAATGCCCATCTCTGCTCCCCATATCCAAGCAGGGCGGCTTATGAGGGCCGGATAGGTGAGACTTAATCCCTTAGAAGCTTTTAATAAAGTTTTGTACTGCCGGTCGTTGTAGTGGCTACGCTGTTCGATGTGGGTAGGGCTCTCTAAGCCCTCTTGGGCGGTGACGTACTGAATTATTTGGGGCTCAGTGGTATCGCGGTCGGAGTTTTTGGCGAAGAACCAAAGTCCGTCACTGGCTCTTTTTGCTACTAAGGTATCACACATAACTAAAACCTCTTTTGCCAAGAGTGGCAGTATGGTAGCGTCCCTTTGGTGTCGTAGTAGTTTTGATGGTACTCCTCGGCCGGCCAGAAACGACGTGCTCCCTTTAATTCGGTGGCTACCTTGAGTCCATTCTCGCGCAGAATTTCGATTAAATCTAGAGCGGTTTCCCACTCAGGACGGTTACGGTAGAAGAGCGCTGAACGGTACTGAGGTCCGATATCGGGGCCTTGTCCGTTAGTTTGACTGGGGTCGTGGATTTCAAAGAAAAACTTAGTTAACTCCTCATAGGAGATTACCAGTGGGTTGTAGAGGACTTTAACAGCCTCGTAATGACCGCTGTTTTGCTTTAAGACATCTTGGTAGGTGGGGTTCTCTAAAACTCCCCCTGTGTAACCGCTGGTAACACTGTAGACTCCCTCTAGTTTATTAAAGAAGTACTCCATCCCCCAAAAACACCCCCCAGCATAGACAGCTTCGGCAATTGGTGCTGTCTCCCTAAAGTCAAGAGCAATGGAGTTCATACAGTACCTTTTGTTTTTAGCGGTAAAGCCTTCTTGCAAAAAAAGATGCCCCAAGTGAGCACTACAGGTAGTACACACAACTTCAATTCTGCACCCATCGCTATCCTGTTGCTCGGTAACAGCGTTAGGCAAGGCTTCATCAAAGGATGGCCACCCGCTACCTGAGTCAAATTTGGCGTCAGAATAGAAAAGGGGTGTGCCACATTGCTTACAGTAGTAGGTCCCTTCTGCTTTGTTAGTGTTGTACTTGCCGGTGAAAGGAAACTCAGTCCCTTTATATAAAATTACATTAGCCTCATCTTTAGTGAGAGGCTTTAATAACTCACTACTAATCGGTTGAAACTCAGTCATGGTCGCTTCCCTCTCTATTATTGTCTTCGCTTCCTTTTCCCCTTTTGAGAAAAGAGGAAAGAGGAGAAGAGTTAAACTTATGAAAATAGTTAAGACTTTCATAGTGAGTTAAATATACTACGGATTTGATTGAGGGGTTACTCTAAACTTTTCGCCCTCATATAGATCTCAGTGATCTCTTAGAATCTAATGTAAAATAAAGTTACAAAATATTATGATTTATTAAAAAAAAAGTGTTGACATCTGAAAAACATAGGGTAATATAGCTACTAGTGGGACCGTTCCCATATCTAGGAGTATAGATGGCTACAATTCGGGACATAGCAAAACTTGCCGGCGTTTCTAAAACCACTGTTGCTAGGGCTCTTAATAATGATGGGTATGTTAAAGAAGAGACAAAAAAGAGAATTGAAAAAGCAGTTAAGGAATTAAATTACACCCCTAATCATATTGCAAAGGTAATGCGAACAAATAAGAGTGCAACTATTGGTATTTTCATTCCTGATTATGCAAACCCGTTCTACGCAGAATTATTTAAAGGGATAGAGGAGGTTACTCGAAAGGCTGGATATATGAATTTAGTCTGTCAAACAGCGGAACAGAGTGACGTCGAGCTATTTTACATAAAAGAGCTTTTAAAAAGGCAAATTGACGGAATTATATACTGTACTTACAACGAGAGTAATGAGGGGCAAAAATACCTTCAGAAAATTTCTAGGAAGACTCCAATTGTTTGCATGGATCCAGTTTTTAGAGATTTGGGGCTATCTTGTGTGGTGAGTGATGGTTACAATGGCACTAAGCAGGCAGTAAAGAAGCTGATAGTGACTGGTTCTAAACAAATAGCTTACATTAAAGGTCCGGAAGCACATGCTGTCACAAAAGAAAGATTTCAAGGATATCGAGATGCTTTAATTGAAGCTGGCATCCCGATTAATGAAAAACTAATTTTTGAGAGTTTGGATTTTAAGATGGCAAGTGGCTCAATGGCAGCAAATTATTTTATATCTCTTAGACAAAAACCGGAGGCTGTGATGGCAGCAACTGATGTCTTAGCGATTGGAGCATTAAAAGAATTTCGGAGAAGAAAGATTGAAATTCCTAACGAACTTCGAATTGTTGGATTTGATAACATCCCATTGGCTTCTTTAGTTGAACCTAGTATGACTACTGTTGCACAGCCTATCAGTCAATTGGGGGTGACAGCTGCACAGTTGCTAATACAAAAGATAAATAATAATAGTTTACCGGAACAACAAATTGTACTGGAATGTACTCTTGTGGAAAGGGATAGTACTTAAAAATTTTTTTTAGTTTAAATGGGACCGTTCCCATATAATGTTATTAAAAGGAGATTATATGGTAAAAAACATATCTTCATTGCGAGCTGTTAACGTTAGTAAATACTTTGGCCGCAATAAAGTTTTAGATAGCGTTGATTTTGATATTTTGCCTGGCGAGATACATTCTTTGATAGGCGAGAACGGGGCAGGGAAATCGACCCTTCTCAAAATTTTGTTTGGAGTCCATCAACCTTCTCAAGGAGAAATAGTACGAGATGGTCACTCTGTTATTTTACATTCGCCATTAGACGCCAGAAAAAACAAAATAGCTATGATTCATCAAGAACCATTAGCATTTTCTCATATGACCGTTTTCGAAAATATTGTGATGGGAAATATTAAAAGAACTAAATTGGGGTTCTTTGATCGCAAAGATTTAGAGAAGAAAGTTCTAAAAGTCCTTGACAGACTTGGTCTTCAGCTTGACTTACATGAAAAAATGGTTGGTGTCTCTGTTGCCGAGCAACAGCTTGTTGAAATTGGGGCCGCTTTAATGTCTGATGCAAATATTATCTTTATGGATGAGCCCACAGCCTCTTTAACACCAGACGAAGTAGAGCGACTATTCTCCATAATTTTTAAACTTAAAGAGAAGGGGAAATCCGTTATTTATGTTAGTCATCGCCTTGATGAGATTAAATATTTGTCTGATAGGGTAACTATTTTAAAAGATGGATGGAAAGTAGGTACGTTTAACGGGTTTGAGTTAAGCAAACAAGAAATGATCAAATATATGATAGGTTGTTCTT
>JBAYSE010000010.1:0-22820 GCA_041676265.1 Sphaerochaetaceae bacterium | reverse complement strand
AGGCGAGCTGATGCTTAACCCCCTTTTAAAATCAAGGTTCATGCAAAATGCCCTCTCTATAGAGGCCCTTTTCCTCCCCCCCTCAGAGGGCGAGAAGGGGCTCCACTTTGGCAATGGGCAAAACTCTCTAATTAGAGGCCTCTTGAGCCTCCATTTTCATGAATATGTGGCGACAAAAGAACGCAGTGAAAAAATTCTCCGCTCCAAGTTAATTAAGACCATTTTTAGTGAAGATGTAGAGGAGTTAATCGTTAACTACAATCGCCTTCTCTTCTTTACCCAAGCAGTCAAGGATCATAACAAGGCTTCCGTTGTCAACCACAAACAGGCCTTTGCCCTTTTGGCAATGTCAGCTGAAGAGATTCAGCATCTCCTTTTCCTTTCGACGTGGTATTCCAAAGAGAGTCTAAACACAAAAGTAATTGCAAAAGCAACTCTAAGTGCTTTCTTCCAGTCATTGAATGAAATTATTGCCAATTGCACACTGGTTAACAATGAACAACTCCTTCTAGCTTGCCGGCTAGCCGCCCTCAAGCACCACCTAGAGGTGACCGATTGGGATGAGTTACTTGCCTTGCTCTCTGCAATCGGCCTCTCTTCTAAAGAAAACCTCTGGGGTGATGGACAAAAGGGGCAACACCTTAAGGCGACTATCGATAGTGACTTAACCCTCTCTTTTAGCCACGATCAGGTCTTAAATGATGGCAAAGTAGACCTTTATATGTTGGCAGTCATTAAAAAATTTGATGTTGTCAACTCCTATGAGTTAAATAAGAAGACACTCCTCAGGGCCTTTGACGGAGAGCTGTCCACAAAGATGATCTTGGACTATTTAAAACAACTGACGGGGAGCATCCCCCAAACATTGGAAGACCTGTTAGGGCAATGGAAGCAAGAGTACTCTGCGATTACCATTTACGATGGCCTTATCATTAAGGTCGACGAGCGCTTAAGTCGCATAATTGAGGCCCTGCCGGCCTTAAAGCCCTACTTGATAGCCACCATCGCAAAGGGTATCTACCTCTTTAGCCGAGAAGAAGAGAGTGCCTGGCGTGAAATTTTAAGTTCTACCGGTATCGGACTACTTCCCAGTAGTATAGGGCGGACAGAGATGGCCGGTGAGGTTATCCTGAAGCCTTTCGTTCCCACAGAGAGTGCTAGAATCTCTTTCAGCGACGCTTTAAAGAATCTCCCTCGGCAGCAGCCACCAACTGAACCGTTTGACGAATTCAAAGGCTCTCTCCTAGCTTTAGCCCGCAAAAAAGGCTCTTCAAAAGCCGAACGGGAAGAATTAGAGGCACGCATAGAGCAAAAATTGATTTTACTCCCCTCTCAGGTAGTTAACATAGAGCGCTTCAGCAAAACTATGGAGGCCAGTGGATTTGACTTTCAAGGCAAGGTTAATCTCTGTAAAACTACCCTCAACTCCCCCCTGGACCTATTAGAGTTACACCTTCTGGATGAGGAGGGGAACTCTAGAACTTTGTTAGGCGAAGTTAAGGAGATAATTAGTGGCTCTAGTATCAAAGAGACAGCTGTCAGGGTTGCACTCTTACCTGAGAAAGAGGAGAAAGTGATTCCGATAGCCAAGGTTTTCAGGGTAAGGAAGCTGCGACGTTCAATTTTCTTCCAAGGTTAAAGTCGACTCTAACCGTTTAGGATAGTGGTAACCACTGAATGCCTCAAACTGGAGCTTGCCTTGTCGCACAAGCATCTCCAAACCGAAGTGGAGGGTACAGCCC
This sequence comes from Sphaerochaetaceae bacterium, assembly GCA_041676265.1. Lineage (GTDB taxonomy): Bacteria > Spirochaetota > Spirochaetia > Sphaerochaetales > Sphaerochaetaceae > DUOJ01. The sequence goes on along the minus strand of JBAYSE010000010.1, from coordinate 21,078 downwards.
TTCGCTTTAGCTCGCTTTAAGAGAGGAGTGTAATGGGGACGGTAAATAAGTTCATAGACTGTTTGCTGACCCCTTAGCGCATAGGTGGCAATGGGGTCTTCCTCTTCGAGGGGCGCCATCCCTAGAGGGGTTGTTTGGACAATTAAATCGACTGCGCCGTAGAGGGGCGCATTCTCTAAGGAATCGAAAGCACTCATCGTTTCGTTGGCTAAGCTCTCGGCTCGTTTTACATCGCGGTTAACGATAGTGACACGGCACCCATGGTTCCGCAAAGCCCAAACAACCGCCCGGGCGGCTCCTCCGGCTCCCACCACCAGGGCACTCTGAATTTTTTTTGTATCGAGGTCCCCTATTAAGGGCTCCACAAAGCCATAGTAATCCGTATTAGTCCCCTTCCAAAGATTATTAGCCCGCACAACCGTGTTACAACTGCCAATCTGTTTAACTTCTCGGGTAATTTTACCGAGGTACGGCAAGACGCCCTGTTTATGGGGGACGGTCACTGAGAAGCCACTAATTTTTAACATCTCCGCTAAGGTAAAAAAAGCGCGTACCGAATCGACTGGAAATGGGAGGTAGATGGCATTGAAGTTTATTTCATGAAACCCCTTATTTTGAATTACGGGGGAGAAGGAGCGGAGAACGGGGTTTCCGATAACGCCAAAAATTTTAGTGTCGTCGTTGACGCGGTCGGCTCTGTAAAGCTCCTTCATCTCTTGGGGGGTAATTTGCCCCGGTGCAGCCTCTTTTGGGCTACAATAGGTTAAGAAGGAGCCTATTTTTTTGTAAAGGATGCGCGTGGGAAAACCGTAATCACCCATCCCTATCACAATCTTCTCCTCCACCATCTTAAGCTCTTCACGGGCCCTAAAGAGGGTAATTAAATCGCTCACAGAGGCAACAAAAAGAGCCACCTTAGGGATCTCTCCTCTAGCGGCTATTTTGCTCATCCGGTGGAAAATGTCGGAAGGGATTCCGGTGAAGTCGTGTAGCGACCTAATAACTCTTACCCCTCGCCTCTGGGCTTTTTGCTCCAGCGAGATTCGCTTTAAATCGCTCTCTAGGTCTATATAGGCAAAGTCTCCCTCTAAGGCACTCTCCAGAAGAGCCACTCGTAAGCGCTCATTTTCCTCCCACTGACCACCGTCACTCTTGCGTCGACAGGTCAAGATGACCGGTAAGTCTACTTTTGAGGGGAAGTGAGATGCTTGGGCCAACTCTTCGGCCTTTAAATAATCTAAACGTAACTCACACAAATCTATATAGGGACGGTTATCTGCTATTTGATTTAAATTTTCTTGGATGGTTTTGCCTGTCAGAACTAAACAAATCAACGGAGATCCTCCATAAAAAATCGGGTAGGAGGCGCGGGAGGACTCCTTGCATCCCTAGGCGCCGTCATGCTAAGTTTCATCATACCTGTTACTTAAAAAATCTGCAACACCTTCCCAAAAGAGGTATTTATGGGCACCTTGCAAATTCAGAATATTAGCCTAGCTTATGGCGATAACAAACTTCTAAATAGAGTCTCACTGACCCTTTCGACCGGAGAGCACGTCGCATTAGCCGGAAGCAACGGATCGGGAAAATCGACCCTTTTAAAGATAATTAAAGGTCTTTTAGCCAGTGATGAGGGCAATGTCATCTTAACTAAGGGGATGCGCATCTCCTACCTCCCTCAAGGGGAGATAGTCCACGCCGGCAAAACCCTTTATGATGAAGTGGAACAGGCCTTTAGCCGTTTTGAACCTCTATTAGAACGCAAAGAGGCCTTAGAAAAAACCCTTAGCGTCTTAAACGAAGAGGAAGAACACCTCGATTTAACTAATGAACTTGATGCGCTCCAAGAGGAGCTTCTTAGGGGCTCCTACTACCGGCGTGAAGCCCTCATATTCCAAATCCTCAAAGGATTAGGGTTTGATAGGGAAGACTTTAATCGTCCTTGCCACGTCTTTAGCGGTGGATGGCAAATGCGGATAGCCCTCGCTAAGGTTTTAGCCGAAGAGGGTGATGTAATGCTCCTGGATGAGCCTACGAACTATCTAGATATTGACTCTCTCCTCTTCCTCCGCTCTTTTATCAACAAGTACAAGGGAATAGCCATTATTGTGAGTCACGACCAAGACTTCCTCGACGAGACGGTCAGTGTAGTATATGAGCTCTTCAACGGCCAACTGACCGCCTATAAAGGGAACTACACGCACTATCTGGTCCAAAGGGAAGAGGAGTTGGCGCAGGCTGTCAAGCGCTACCGGGAACAGGCTTTACAAAGGGCAAAAACTGAGCAGTTCATAGAGCGCTTCCGTTACAAGGCATCCAAAGCACGCCAAGTGCAAAGCAGGATTAAACAACTTGAAAAGAGTGAGATTGTCGAGATACCGGACCACCTAAAACGCCCTAAGTTTACCTTTCCCCCGGGGGGCCATTCTCCCAACGAGGTCTTAGTAGTGCAGGAGTTGGAGAAACACTACGGCTCTTTACAAGTATTTAAAGATTTTTCGCTCCTGGTTAATAAAGGTGACCGACTGGCCGTTACGGGGCGCAACGGAAGCGGGAAGACAACCCTTTTGCGGATTATAAGTCAGGTGGACCATGACTATTCAGGGAAAGTAAAGCTGGGCAATGGGGTAAAAATTGGCTATTTTACCCAAGATAGTGTTGACTCCTTAACTCTAGAGAATAGTGTTTTAGAGGAGGTGGAAGCAGTGGCACACACCAGTGCTATCCCCTCCTTACGCTCCTTACTCGGCGCTTTTTTGTTTAGTGGAGATGAAGTGCACAAAAAGGTCTCTGTCTTAAGCGGAGGAGAGCGCAGCCGCTTGGCATTGGCCAAGATACTGCTACAGAGCGCCAATCTTTTAATTTTAGATGAACCAACCAGCCATCTCGATATTGCCACTAAAAATGTGCTCCTCGAAGCCCTCCAATCCTATCAAGGGTCCTTAATTTTCGTCTCCCACGACACCCACTTTATTAAGAATATTGCCACTAGAATTCTCTATCTAAGTGCAACTAAAGAGGAACTTTTTGAGGGCGACTGGGACTATTTTAGCTGGAAAATGGCTGAAAGAGGTTATTTTGAAGAGGAGGGTGAAGAGCGCATAGTCAACACAGCTTCTTTAAACTGGCAAGAGGAGAAGCGCCTTAAAAACAGGCTTACCATTCTTAAACGGGACGCCGATAACCTATTGGAGAAGATTAACACACTCAGTCACAAAACAGCCGAGGTTGAATCTTTAATGGCCTTGCCGGAGAACTATAGCGATAGAAGCAAAATTACAGCTTTGGTTAAAGCGCAGGAAACTCTCGAAAAGGAGTACAAGAGTGCCGAAGAGTTGTGGTTTGACCTCCACCACACAATTGAAGAGCTGGAGGGGCAGTATGGATTCTAGAGAACTTTTCAAGAAGTTTATCCCCTCTCTAATTTTAGCCTCGCAGTCACTTGGACGCAAAGAACTCCTCGAAGAATTAGGGTGCCAAGTGACCGTACAAGCCACTTATATTGATGAGAGTCACGCTTTAACGAAAGGCTCTGAGATTGTCTCCCTATTGGCTCTGCGCAAGCAAGAGGGGTACTTTGCCCAATACGGACGCCCCACTCTCCCCCTCTTAACAGCCGACACATTAGTTGTTCTTGAAGGGAAAATAATCGGCAAAGCCCGCTTTAGCGGTGAGGCTGAAGAGTTCCTTAGCCTCCTTTCAGGTAAGACTCATACTGTCTATTCAGCCTTCTGCCTTTACCTGCCGGCCTACGAGCTTTATTTGGCGGGTAGTGATGTGGCTAAGGTCACTTTTAAAGCGCTAACCAAGCACCAGATAGGGGCTTACCTTCGAGGAGAAGAGTGGCAAGGGGCGGCGGGCGCTTACCGTGTTCAAGGGCAGGCTTCCGCCTTTATTGCGGCCATTGATGGCGATGTTTCGACTGTCGTGGGGTTGCCAATCGAGGCAATTTCTGCCATATTTAGGCGACTGAGTTTGTAAAATTCAGAATATCCGCCGTATGGTGAGAATTAGCGAAGGGGATGGTCTGTTAAGACTATCACAGGAGGAATTGTGTCCGTAGTAACTATGAAAAGCCTGCTCGAGTCAGGCGTCCATTTTGGGCATCAAACTAAAAGATGGAATCCGAAGATGGCCCGCTTCATTTTTTCACAAAGAAATGGGATTCACATCATTGACCTACAAAAAACCAGCACTTGTATCGTTGAAGCCTACGAGGCTGCCCGTGCACAGGTTAAACAAGGTAAAACAATCTTGTTTGTAGGCACCAAAAAACAAGCACAACAAACTATAGAGAGCGAAGCTAAAAGATGTGGCATGCCCTATGTTAACAATCGTTGGCTTGGCGGTATGCTTACCAACTTTTCCACTATTAAAAAATCAATCAATCGCCTGAAAAAACTTGAAAAAGAGGAAGTTGATGGAACTTTTGATAGTTATACCAAAAAAGAGATCGCTTTGACCCTCAAAGAGAAGAATAAATTAGAGAAAAACTTGGGTGGTATTAAAGAGATGAAAGAGCTCCCCGGTGCGATTTTCGTAATCGATACCAAGAAGGAAGCCATTGCCATTGCCGAAGCCAACCGCCTAGGAATTCCTGTAATTGCGGTGGTTGACACCAACTGTGACCCCACCCCTATTGATTACCCTATCCCTGGCAACGATGATGCTATTCGCGCTATCTCCCTCTTTGTTGAAATCATCGCCAATGCCGTCCTGGATGCCGATAAAGAGGTGGGTATTGAGATTATTGAGACCCTCGATACTGAAGAGGTTGAAGAAACTGAATCAGAAGAGGTCGTTGAAGAGGTTGAAGAGGTCGTTTTTGCCACCGATGACGAGAATACCGATTTCACCAAATTTGAAGTTGAAGAAGAACAAGTCGAAGAAGAAGTGGCCAAAACAGCTGCCGTTAAGGTAACTGAAGGCGGTATTGAAGTCGACGAAGAAGTTCTTTACGAAGACTAAAAGAGTTAAGGAGAATAGTGTGGAAATTACTGCAGCCCTTGTAAAAAAATTACGTGATGCCACGAACGCCGGCATGATGGATTGTAAAAAAGCTCTAGTAAAAGCCGATGGTGATTTTGCTAAAGCCGAAAAAATACTTAAAGAGATGGGGTTAGCCGCTGTGGCTAAAAGAGCCGACCGTGCCACTAATAACGGCGCCGTCTTCACCCTTGTCAAAGATCACAAAGCAGTCATCTTAGAGATGTCCTGTGAAACCGATTTTGTGGCACGCAACAAAGATTTTATCACCTTAGGCCAAGAGCTCTGCCAAGATGTTCTGGCCAACTCTTACACTGAAATTGTGCCCCCCCTGAGTGCTAAAGTTGATGACCTGATTACTAAAATTAAAGAGAATATGGCACTGAAGAGGTTTAACTTCTTCACTTTTGACGCTAATACCCTAGTTTCAGAGTATATCCACGGCGAGGGGACCCTAGGAGTTCTCGTGACCCTGAAGAGTGCAGACCCTGAGGCTCTCAAAGTTGAGAAGGTTAAGGAATTTGCCTTTGATTGTGCCCTGCACGTAGCAGCTTTCTCCCCCTTATACCTCTCTGCAGATGATGTTGACGAAGCCTACCTCAAAGAGCAGGAAGAGATCTTCTTATATCAGGCAAAAACTCTCGATAAACCTCAGAATGTTATTGAGGGAATCGTTAAAGGGAAACTCAGAAAACACCTTAGTGAGATTTGTTTCTTAGAACAGCCTTTCGTTAAAGATGATTCACAATCGGTTAAGCAAATGCTGGCCCAAATCTCTAAAGAGGTGGGTACCACCCTTTCAATTACAGATTTCATCAACTACCGAGTCGGTGTTGAACAGTAAGTAAATGATGAGCGCCTGAGGGCGCTCATTTGAGGAGGAGAGTTATGCAAACTGTATTGGAAACATGTGAAAGCAAAATGAAGAAGAGTGTCAATGCCTTGCAGCAGGAGTTTAATCTGTTGAGGACCGGTCGAGCCACGGCTGCCCTTTTTGACAAAATTAAAGTCGAGTATTATAACCAAGAGACTCCCCTCTCTCAGGTTGCCAGCATATCGGTTCCGGAAGCTCGCCTCGTCGTTATTCAGCCTTGGGATAAGAGCCTCTTGGGGCCCATTGAAAAGGCAATTCTCAAAAGTGAACTTTCACTCAATCCGAACAACGATGGGAAACTACTCAGGATTAACTTCCCCCCATTAACAGAAGAACGCCGCAAAGAGTTGGCCCGTAATGCTAAGAATATTGCTGAACAGAGCCGTATTGCTATTCGCAATATACGCCGTGAAGCGATTGATGAGATTAAAAAACTCGAGAAAAGTGGCGATATCTCGGAAGATCAGCAAAAAGATATGGAAGGCAAGATTCAGAAACTGACCGATACCTACGTTAATGAGATCAATGCAATGGCCGATTCCAAAGAGAAAGAGATATTGGAAATATAGAGTTGGAAAATATCGTCTTTGATAAAGCTTCGCACCTCTACCCCGACCATGTGGGGATAATCATGGATGGTAATGGTCGCTGGGCCACGATGCGCTCTCTGGAGCGTAAGGCCGGCCACTACGAGGGGATCAAGGCCGCTAAAAGGGTTACATCTGAGGCGGCCTCTTTAGGTATCCCCTACCTCACTTTCTACGTTTTTTCAACCGAGAATTGGCGCCGACCACCCCAAGAAGTCTCTTATTTAATGGATTTGATCGCCAGTCGCCTGTTTAGTGAAATTGATTTTCTGAGGCGCATTGGAGCACGGGTATTAGTGCGCGGCGATTACCAAAAGGCTACAAATGGTGCGCGAGAAGCTCTTGAAGCGACCGTTAAGGCAACCGGCAACTTTAAGAATATTACAGTGGTGTTAGCCGTTAACCATGGCGGACATGATGAAATTGTTCGCTCGGTTAATGCCTGGTTAAAAAACCGGAAAGGACAAGAGCCTATCGATGCCCAAGCCATAAGGGAAAACATCGATCTCGCTTTTATCCCCCCTGTTGATCTAATCATTAGGGCCGGCGGGCAAAAGCGTCTGAGCAACTTTATGCTCTGGGATTCGGCGTATGCCGAACTCGCTTTTTATGATACCCTTTGGCCCGATTGGGATGGTAAACTGTTTAAACAGGCTCTAACCGATTATAGTCACAGAAACCGCCAATTTGGAGGGGTAACATGAGTAGTTTTGCTAAGAGGTTTATTTTAACCATCACAGCTATTCCCCTCCTCTTTTGTCTGATTTACTTTCTCCCCCACCATTACCATTTGGGTTTTGCCATTTTGACCGTATTGGCTACACTGGTGGGCTCCTATGAGATGCGGCAGATGATTTTTATTGAAGGGGAGTCCCCGATTGTGCATGCTTGGGTCGCAGTTATCTTCCCCATCTTACAGTATGTTGAGCTCGCCTATTGCCCAAGGATACCGCTTACCCTTCTCGCCTTTGCAATTATCTTACTCTACGGTCTCAGTAAAGAGGTCTTCGTGGGCTCTAAAACCGATTTTGCAATGACAATCGACCGCATTAGTCGTAGCGCCCTCCTCTTTTTCTACCCCGGCATCTTAAGCACCTTCATTATTCGCCTTTTGTTCTTTAAGGAGGCGACTCTCCTTTTACTCATGATTTTCCTCCTTGTCTTTGGCAACGACACCTTTGCTTACATCTTTGGGATGCTCTTTGGCCGGCGTAGTCGCAACATCTTGGCTGTTAGTCCCAACAAAAGTATCGTTGGTTATGTAGGCGGCTTAGTGGTAACATTGGCCATTAGCCTTCTGTGGACACAGCTAATGGAGCCTTTAAAGGCTATTTTTACGCCACCACAAGCCCTATTGATGGGCTTTATTGTGAGTATTAGCGGTAATTTGGGAGATTTAATCGAGTCGGTCTTTAAACGGGGTGCCCGTGTTAAAGATTCCGGCACTATTATCCTAGGACGGGGAGGTATCTTAGACTCCATCGATTCCCTTTTGGCTAGTGTCCCTTTCTTCTATTTCTACCTCCTCTATCTGACGCAATAAAGAGGTTTTTAAAGTGGCACACGCAAAGATTAAAGTTATTCTGTTAGGCGCTGCCGGCAGTGTTGGCTCAACGGCCCTAAACGCCTTGATTGAGCGACGGGAAGCTTATGAGATTATTGGTGCCAGTACCCATACCTCAAGCGCAACTTTAGACAGGATTAAGAGTTTTTGGCCCAATGCCACCCTTTGTTTGACCTCAAAACCCGGTGGTCCTGCAGAGCTCTTAAAAATCATAGAAGAGACAGAGGATGCCATTGTGCTGAACGCCATTGCCGGTTCTGCTGGCCTAAGGGCAACCTTTGCCACCCTTAAAAGTGGTAAGCGCCTGGCCCTGGCTAATAAAGAGAGCGTAGTAATGGCCGGCGACCTCCTTGCAAAAGAGAAGATCATCCCTGTCGACAGTGAACACTCAGCTTTGAGCCTCCTTTTGGCACCTTTTGCCAAAGAAGAGATTGCTTCGCTCATCCTAACCGCCTCGGGGGGCCCTTTTCGAGATTACACACTACAGATGATGTCTGGCATTACCCCAGAGATGGCTCTTAAACACCCCATTTGGCAGATGGGCGCTAAGATAACCATCGATAGCGCTACTTTAGCCAACAAGGGGTTAGAGGTAATTGAAGCCGCTTATCTCTTCTCCATGGATAGAGAACAAATTGAGGTTGTGATTCATCCCCAAAGTATTGTGCATGCCATGGTCAGACACGTCAGTGGCGCTATTTATGGGCAAATGAGCACTCCTGATATGAGCCTACCGATTTTAATGGCCCTTTCAGGGGGGAAAGAGGTCGCTAGTGTTAAACCACTCGACTTCAGCCACTTAGAACTCTCTTTCTCAGCTGTCGACCTAGAAAGATTCCCCATGCTAAAAATGGGGTATGCGTGTAGCCAAATCAAAGGAGGCTACCCGATTGTCTATAACAGCGCTAACGAAGTGGCGGTAGAGGCCTTTTTAAAGCAAGAAATTGCCTTTTTAGACATCAGTCGTTTGGTAGAAGAGACGCTCCAAGCACAATGGCCTCATTCTTATAACTCGCTGGACGAGGTTATAGAAATCGATGCGCGCTCCAGAGAGATGGCGTACACCATAAAGGAGAAGTTTAAGCGATGAGTGGCCTCCTCTCCTTTCTAATCGGCCTTCTTGCCCTCGCCTTTATGATTAGTGTCCATGAAGCGGGTCACTTTGTGATGGCACGTCTAACTAAGATAGAGGTAGAGGTCTTCGCCATTGGTTTCGGTAAGGCTTTGAAAAAGTGGCACCACAAGGAGACTGAAATCCGGCTGAACTTATTCCCTTTAGGGGGGTACTGTCGTCTTAAAGGGAGTGAAGAGCTCAAAGAGGCCCTCGACAGAGGGGACAAATATTTGAAAGGGACCCACCCGGGCTCCCTTTTTGCCGCCCCCCCTTGGAAAAGGATCTTAACCTATCTTGCAGGCCCTCTCTTTAATATTATCTTGGCATTTCTCTTTTTTACCCTCTTTTTCAGCCTCCCGGCGCTCAGCTATGCCGACCCTAACAAAATAGTGGTTACTGCCGACTACCCTACCGTTTTTAATTTAACGGGAGGAGAGCCTAATGCTGCCCAAGAAGGGGGCATTCTAACCGGCGATATTATTCTAAAGATAGATGGGGTGACAACCGCCGATTTTTACGCTATCCACACTGAGTTGTCCTCTAAGAAAAAGGGAGCTGATGTTGAGTTTACCCTCTTGAGAGAGGGGAATGAGCTCACGGTTACCACACCAGGGTATTGGGATGCTACCGAAAAGCGCACTCTCTTTGGAATAAGCTCCTACCTCTCCAATGTAGTTGGCTTTGTCGACCCACTCTCCACAGAGGCCGTTAACGCACTGGAGGTAGGCGATACTATCATTGCCGCCCAAGGTCTTTCTGTGGAGAATGCCTTGGACCTTGTGGCCATATTGCACACTAAACCCTCTTTAATTGAGCTGACCGTCCAAAAACAGGACAAAGATGTCAAGACTATCCGCTACTCTCCTTTAATTGATGAAGGGGGGAATATTAAACTAGGGTTCTCCCTCCAAAGAAATTTAATAAAACGTCCTGGTTCACCCCTCTTTAAGAGCTTTCTTAAAGCTTTGGAAGAGGAGCTCTTTGTCCTTAAAGAGACGGTGCTCCTTTTTCCCAAGATGTTGCGTGGAGCTTTTAAATTTGATGAGGTTGTGGGGGGCCCCTTAAGAATCTCTTTTTTAATTGGAGAGAGTCGCCAAGGGGGCTTAAGCGCCCTTATCCACCTTTTGGCTTTGATAAGCGCCTCTTTAGCAGTGGCCAACCTCCTGCCATTACCGGGTCTTGACGGAGGGGCGATTATCTTAAATCTAGTGGAGTTGCTAAGGGGTAAAAGTCTCCCCTTGCGCTTCTACATGCGAAGCCAAGCCGTCGGCTTCATAATCCTAGCCCTCTTGATGTTCTTTGTAATCTTAGGCGATTTGCGCTTTCTTTTAGGAGGTTAGGTGTCGCTCTAGCTCAACGAAGCGGACCAACTGATTCTGGAACCCCATTGTGATTATCCCCGTCTCCCCGTTTCTCTGTTTAGCCAAAATGACCTTGGTCTCCTGAGCGGGAAAGCCTTCCACTAAAATAGGAGAGGTCTCCTGAACTTCCCGTTTGGCACTGTGGTCGGTTAAATCGGCTAAGCGGTCACGGTGAAGCAGAATCACAACATCGGCATCTTGCTCAACTGAGCCTGAGTCACGTAAATTAGCCAGGTTGGGCTCTTTCCCTTCCGCGTCTCGGGAGACCTGCGAGAGGGCTACTATGGGGATTTGTAGTTCCCTTGAGAGGGCTTTCAGTGAACGCGAGATTTCGGCGACCTGTTCATGCCGCGGGACATTAGGGTTGGCCTCCGGGTTAATCAAACCAATATAGTCGATAAAAAGGATCTTAATATCTTTCTCCCTCTTCATGCGCCGAGCCTGGCTCCTCAGGTCGAGGAGTTTTATGTTGGGGGTGTCTTGGATGAAGAGTTTCCCCTCATAGATACGGCTAGCGGCATCAACGATACTGACCGTATCTTGAGAGCGGAGAATTGCATTACGGATCCGTTTAGAGTCGACTTTAGCTTCAGCGGCTAATATCCGCTCCATTATAGCCATACTGGTCATTTCTGCGGAGAAAAACCCTACCGGTATTTTGCTATGAATGGCAATGTTGATGGCCATTGAGATGGCAAAAGCTGTTTTCCCTACTGATGGGCGAGCCCCTATGACAATAAACTCCGAGGGTTGAAAACCTCCGGTCATTTCATCAAGTTGATGAAACCCCGATTTAACGCCATCGGTATTCCCGTGCTCAGCTCTCCTCATAAGGCGATCGACAGTTTTAGTTACCAAGGCCGAGCTTTCCACATAACGGTCGGTAAACGTTCCGCTGGAGGCCTGCAGATCGCTCATTAAGCGCTCATTTTCATCCATTAGGAAGGCAATGTCTTGGCTCTCATCGAATACATCTTCCCGCATCTTTCCACTGAGCTCTAAGAGGGCTCGGCGCATTGCGTGAGAGCGTACTATCTTGGCGTAATAGACGGCATTAGCCGTGGTAGGCACATCACTGGTTAGCGAGGCGATATAGGCCATCCCTCCACAGATACTGAGGAGGTTTTTGGCCTTTAAATGCTCCGTGATAGTTATTAAGTCAATAGCCTGAGAGCTATTTTCCTGATGGAAGGAGAGGATAGCCTCAAAGAGTGCCTGGTGGTTCGGTTTGTAAAAATCATCTTTACGGAGGACCTCCATAACTTCACTGAGGGCGTTTGGGCTCATTAAAATAGCGCCTAAAACCGCCCTTTCAGCACTTTCGTTATTAGGTGGAATCCGTCCGGATGATACCATCTTCAACCCCTACTGTTCTACTTCTACAATCTCGGCAACCTCTTCAGGTTTCACTTCCTCGGCTTTTTCTTTTTTAGCTTGCTCTTCTTCAGCTTTTGCTTTAGCTGCCGCTTCTGCTTGCCTCTGCTTTAAAATTGCTTCGCTGACCACATCAAGGGTAAGCTCTGCATTTTCCCCCTCATAGAGGCGCACAACGATTTTATATTCACCTACCATCTTAATGGCATGGGAGGGAACTTCAATCCTTTTCCTCTCAACTTCAATCCCCTCTTTAGCCAAAGCCTCTTGCACCATACTATTGGTGACTGAGCCAAAAAGTTTACCAGAGTCCCCGGCTGAAACTGTTAAGGTGATTGTCATAGTATCAATACGCTCTTTTAGGGAAGCAGCTGCTTGGCGCTTCTCCTCTTTGCGCTTTTCTATGATTTCGGCCCGACTGGCAAAGAGTGCTTGGTTTTCTTTGTTGAAGGGGACTGCCAGTCCTAAGGGGAGCAGGTAGTTCCGTCCATAACCGCGCTTAACAACAACGACATCCCCCTCTTCTCCGAGGTTGTGGATATCTTGATTCAATATTAGTTTCATAAAAAGTGTCTCCTTAGCTTGTCTTTCTAAAAGCGATCCATGTCTCAACAACTCCCAAGAGGGGGAGAGCAAGCCATACGACCAAGTTAACCCCTGGCACAAAGGCCAAGAGAAAAGAGAGGGCGAACACCCTAGTCGCAGTGACTCTGGGGGTCTTCCTCCGGATAAACATGGCAACAATGCTGACGCCTTGCACCATGTAAAGTAAAGTAGTTGCTAAAGCAACGTTCCACCCAAATATTTCCAAAATAGGGATTTTAACCAAGAGGGTGAAAAGGACAATTGTCCAGGACCCTAGGAAAATCCAGACAAAGTTTTGGGGCAATTGCCAACGACTCATCCGCTCTTGAAAAGAGCTATCGTCACGGTAGATTAACAGGGTACTCACTAGGGCACAGAAGCCAAACTGCCCCATAAAAAGGGGGAGAAAGGCCCGCTTCACTATAGCTACCACTGTTAAAAACAGAGCTTCACTACTGAGCCCCATGGGCAAGATGTTAGCCGTTACACTAGCCACCAACTTTTGGTAGAACTGTGCTGTCCCAGAGGCAACCGGCCCCCCTAGACTAAACCAGTAGACCAAGGCAAACCCAGCGAGTGTGGCAAATATTGAGGACAAGAGGAGTCTGGTCAACAGCCTTTTGTCGGGAAATAAGATCCACGTGCCGGCCCCAATTAAGGAGGAGAGGGGGAAATAGAGTCCCACCAATAATGCCCCTAAAGCTGAAGAGGTGCGTAGCAATTCGCTACTCCCGTACAAGCTGTAGGCTACTAGAATAACGAGGGTTAAACCGACCGGCACAATTGCCCAGCCATTTGGTTTAAATCTGGGTGCAAAGAACAGCAACGGTAAGATAAAGAGAGGGGAAGATACTGCCATTTTATAGAGAATTAGTGCTAAAATGGTGGCCATAGCCCCCGCTTTGATCATCGTCACAGTTTGCTGTTCCATAGAGGCCCCTATTTACGATCAAATGGGAGATAAGCCAAAACCCGCGCCCGCTTGATTTCTGTAGTCAAGGCCCTCTGATGCTTGGCACAAGTGCCGGTTATTCGACTGGGAAGGATCTTGCCCCTCTCGGTCACATAGCGCCTTAAAAAGTCGGGGTTTTTGTAATCAGCTACTACGTTCTGAGTACAAAACTTACAAACCTTTCTCCGGTATGGACCTCTACGACTGGCTCCACCACGACGGTCACGAGAGTAACCATCTCTTGAGTTGTTGGAGTCCTCAAAGTTCTTATCTTTATCTTCGCGCATAATTTACTCCTGTTAAAAATTAAAATGGGATGTCGTCATCAAATTGTTCCGGTCCAGGGAAATCTTGGACGGGGGACGACTTAGGAGAGTTATCTCTCTCTCGATTATAAGAGGTATTAACCTCGCCGGTGGGGCCTCCTCCCAGTAATTGGAGGTTGCGGGCGACCACCTCAACACGACTACGACTCTGTCCATCTTGTTCCCATCTACTCTGCCTCAGCTCCCCTTCAATACTAACCTGTTTACCTTTGGTTAAGTATGGAGAGAGTACTTCGGCTATTTTGCCCCATACAACGATATCGAAAAAACTAACCTCTTCCTCGCGCTGATCCCCCGACCTCTTCATACGGTTAACAGCCACGGAAAAACGGCTAACTGCCGTTCCACTCTGGGTATACTTCAATTCGCTATCTCGGGTGAGACGGCCGATGAGCACAACAATATTAGTGTCATTTGCCATTATTTAACTCCCTTTATTTTTTTTGACTCTTTTTCAATACAAACAAAAATTTTAAGACCGGATTCATCAATCTAAAAGAGTCGGTAAAGGTGTTAATGGTTGCAGGATCAGCATCTAACTCAAAGTAGAAGTAATGTCCTGTCTCGTGTTTTTGGATTGGGTAAGCTAGGGTCCTAACTCCCATATCATCTTGTTTGGTAATCTCAACCTTGGCAGCTTCAAATTCAGCCAGCACACGGCTAAGACCCTGTTCCTTAGTCTCTTCATCAGGATTGAAGATGACTGTAAATTCATACTTTCTCATAGTTCCTCCTTACGGACTAAAAGATCCACTAACAGTGGATAAAGAGGTCTGCCTACCCTACCATGCGCGAGATTTGCGTGTCAAGGTTGGATAGGGGGCAAAACTAAACCGTCGGGTAGCCGACGGTTTAAATCATCATAGATTTAATCTAAGAACTATTTTTTGTTCTTATGGCGATTTTTTCTAAGCTTCTTTTTGCGCTTGTGAGTGGCAATTTTATGTCTTTTTCTTTTTCTACCGCAGGGCACAATAAAACTCCTTCTCAATTAAGATATCAAAATAATGTTCAGTACGTCGCCATTATGCTATTTATTAACTAATTACGTCAAGTGCTCTTTTAGCTTGTTGTAAATATCAGGAAAGTGTAAGATGGGGCCAAGATGCGTGTTTTAATTTTTGGCTTAGGGGTGTTGGGAGGCGGCTATGCCGCAGCCACCTATTTCCTCGACCGAGGGGATGAGGTGCGCATCACCGATTTACGCTCAGAAAAAGAGTTAGGTGAACCTCTGCAACTTTTAAAAAAAAGAGGCGCCTCGGTAATTTGTCAAGAACACCGCGAAGAGGACTTCCGGTGGGCCGACTTGGTTGTCAAAAACCCGGCAATTCCGGTCGACAGTCCCTATCTAGGGTTAGCCAAAGAGATTGTGAGTGATATCTCATACCTATTTAGTTCCCCTTTAATCGAGGGAATTAAACTAGTGGCCGTGACAGGCACTAAAGGGAAAACTACCACGGTTGCAGCGGTAACCCATGCCCTCAATAGAATCAAAGGCGAGGCTCTGCAACTCGGGAATATGGGGGTAAGTGGTTTTACTATTCTCGATATCTTAGAAAAAAGGGAAAAGCGGGGAGACAGCAAACCCCTTTACCTCGTTTGTGAACTCTCCTCTTGGCAAATTAGGGACTTGTTCAACGCTTCCCACCAAAACCTACCCCCCTTTAAAATTATCCTCTTAACTTCCCTGTTCCCCGACCATTTAAATAAGTATGGGGATTACCAAGCTTATAAAGAGGATAAATGGTTGCTTTTCAACAATGCTCCCACACGCATCATAATCCCCGCAGAGCTCTCCAACGAAATAGTGAGTGCGAATCTAGGTAATGTACGTACTATTGAAAGCTTTAGCGGTGTTGCCAACTTCCCTCCCCGCTTACAGCCCGCCTGGGCCCTATGCCGCAGTTTAGGCCTAGGTCCGCGTCAAACGGAGAGTGCTTTTGAATCTTTTAGAGGTGTTCCCCACCGTCAAGAGGCAATCGATATGAAGGGGGGGATTCTGTTCATCAACGATTCGGCAGCTACCATTCCTCAAGCGGTGACTTTCACTTGTTCCAACTCCCCCTACCAATACCACTTAATATGTGGGGGTACCGACAAAAACCTCGCCCCTGATGCGATGTTAGAGCCGATGAAAAGGGCTCTATCGCTCCACCTGCTTGCCGGCAGTTTTACCACTAACAAGCTTATACCGCTCCTCAATAAACAGGCGCTAGCCTATGAGGGACCATTTAACACCATGGCGGCGGCAGTTGCTTCAGCTTATAAAGCTTCGCGCGGCGGGGCCAAGGGGACAGCTGTCATTCTCTCACCGGGAGCGGCCAGTTTTGACCTCTTCAAACACGAATTTGACCGGGGCGAACAGTTCAAAGAGGCGGTGAAAAACCTAGAGTAGTTGACGAGTGCGCTTTAGTCTCCACCGTTCACTTAGATAATATATCTTGTAAATTAGAGGTCTAAAAACAGCATCAAATGAGGGGTGACGATAGACAACCTCCCCGCCAAAAGAGCGTTTAAAAAGGTTTAAATCCCTGAGGTGTTCCCCACGATTATCTTGAGCACTGATTCCGTAAAGGTCATAAGTATGCGCACCTCTCTCACGCGCTCGCAGAATGGCGTAGTCTTGCAGTTGATATGAGGGAGAGAGCTTAGCGAGCCTTTTGGAAGCACCAAAAAGGTAGAGGCTGTGCTTGGCACTCTCTAAGACAATGATGCCGGCCACGATAGCCTGCCTATAACGGGCTAGGTAGAGGTGCGCCCGGCACTCTTGATCACTAGCGTTAAAGAATTGTTGCAGATACCCTTTGGAGCGGGCCTTGAAATGGTCTCGACGGGCGCTCTCTAGGTAGAGTTCATACCATTGGTCAAACTCCCCGGCACTGCCCCCCCATTCTTCGATTGTAACCCTGGCTTTTTGAGAGCGCGCTATGTGGCGTAGCGCTCTTTTGCGGTACTCTAAAGGCTTTTTTAAGTCTAGCAGGACACTCCCCTCGGGCTGAATAGACTCCGGCAGAATGGTTACGTCACTCTGCTGGTCTATCTCCCCCCACGGTAAATCGAAGCGGATGCAGAAGAGCCCCTTAGGAAGATGTCCTTGCAGTAAAGTGGCTAGCTCCGGCTCATAGAAATCTAAAGAGGGGGCAAAGGGGAGATAGGCTAGTGAGCAGCTAAAGACGATCCTCTTCACCAGAACGAGGAGTGTCTGAGTAGCTACCCCTCTAGTAAGCTTAAAAGCAAAAGGTTGCCACCCATTATATTTTTTAACTTCCCCCCAGAGTCTACTCTGCAGGGGGTGGTTAGTAACCTCAAGTTGCTCAAGGCCGATTGGTTCAACTAAAAGGGTCTTAACAGACGACTCCATCGACATATTGTTCTACTTTGAGAACACCCTCTGAAGAGCCAATCGGGCGCCCTTCAATCTTCACTACTCCCCCTTCGGTGTAGAGCGGAAGCGAAAAGAAAACATCGGCCTTAACTTGGCTCCTTTTCGCCTGAGGAGCACTCAACCCTTCAGGGAGTAACTCAGTCCCGACTTTAAAATCGTCGGCAAAAATTACTTCGCAGGTTTCGTGGAATTCAGCATCCTTTTCGCTGGCTGCCAAGAGCATTCCCCTACTCTTTACCCCCCTAAAGTTGGCCGGCTTCAGATTTTGTACCAAAACGATGTTACGTCCCTGCAACTCCTCTTGAGTATAGAACGGCACAATTGAAGAGACGATGGTAGTATACTCCTCTTCACCGGTATCTAGGCGGATTATGTAGAGCTTGTCCCCCTCCGGATGCCTCTCTATTTCAGCAATTCTAGACACCTTTAAAGTGACTTTCTCGGCAAATGTTTCAGCAGCACTCATTATCTCTTTCTCCTTCTCTCGCGACGCCTGAGAGCCACTGTAGCGCTCTCTAAGGGTCTCTATTAATTCATCTTCTATGCGTTTAAAGAGGTAGTTGGGTTTATTGATTTTCACGATACCTCCATAGTTCCCCAAATCCTGCCATGTGGCACCTTCACTATTTAAATATTTCAGGAGCTGCCCACTGGCTTTGGGAATAAAGGGAGCTAGTAGAATAGCCAAGTCTCTAATGAGATAAATTAGGGTCTTTAAAAGGGAGGCCGTCTCTGCACTCTTCTCCAGTCGCGTTTTCCAGGGCTCCCCATCTTGGAAGGCTTTATTGCCAACCGATGAGAGGTAGCAGATATGGCGAAGAGCTTCCCGGAGCTCTGAGCGCTCAAAATAGCCCTCAATCTCCGCTTCACGCGCCTCAATTATCGCCTTTAAGGTGGCGTCAATCTCTCCTTCGGGAACTACTTTATCGTAAAACCGGTCGATAAAACTGAGGGTGCGGTGGGCTAAGTTGGAGATATTTCCAATCAATTCACCGTTTATTTTCTCTTGAAAATCTTTCCAAGTAAACAGGACATCGGCCTTCTCGGGGCGATTGTAAAAGAGGTAGAAGCGCCACATATCGGCCGAGATACCGGTATTTTGGACATCGTTACCAAAGATTCCCAACCCTTTGCTCTTACTAAACTTTCCCCCCTCATAATTGAGGTATTCACTACTCGACATATGGTGGAGCATAGTCCAGGGGTCTCCGGTAGCCAGGAGAGTTGAAGGGAAAATAACGGTGTGGAAAGGAATGTTATCTTTCCCTATAAACTGGAAGAGCTCAACATTTTGTTGATTTTGCCACCACTGTCGCCACTGGTCGGTGTAGTTAGCCGTAATTGAGATGTAACCGATGGGGGCATCAAACCACACATAGAAGACCTTATCTGCATACCCCTCTTTAGGGACAGGAATTCCCCATTTCAAATCACGGGTAATAGCCCGCTCTTTGAGACCGTCGCGAATCCAAGATTTTGTTGTTTGGATGGCATTTTTGGCCCAGAAGCCGTCAATGGAAGCGACATCTAACCACTCTTGCAGTAGTGGTAGCGCCTTAGGAAGGTCTAAGTAGAGGTGTTTCGTCTTCCTTAGCACCGGTGTGGAGCCACAGATACCACATTTAGGGTCAATTAATTCGGTGGGATCAAGCAGAGAACCACACTCCTCACACTGGTCCCCCCTCGCCCCCAAGGAGCCACATTTAGGGCACTGCCCAACCACATAACGGTCAGCTAAAAACCTCTGGTCATGTTCGCAGTAGAGTTGCTCAATTTCGGCCTCCCGGATGTACCCCTTTTCATCAACTTTTTTAAAAATTGCCTGGACAATTTCGGTTTGTAAAGGGGTACTGGTACGTCCGAAGTAGTCGAAACTAATCTCAAACCATTTGTAAATATCGCGGTGGATAACAAAGTATTTGTCGCACAGCTCTTGGGGAGAGAGCCCCTCTTGGGCGGCTTTTGTCTCGCTGGCCGTCCCGTACTCATCGGTACCACAGATATAGAGGGTTTCATACCCCTTAGAGCGACAAAAACGGGCAAACCCGTCGGCCGATAAGACCTGAATCAGGTTCCCTAAATGGGGAATATTGTTCACATAGGGCAGTGCACTGGTAATTAATCTCTTTTTCATGCTGACCACTATACTCTTCAGAGGCTCTTTTTTCAATCGTAGCGCCTAAAATTGTCTTTGATTGACGCTAAAGGGCTTCTGCTATACATTTAAAGTGCTTTGACAGAGAGTTAAAGCCCATAAGGAGGAGCATAAATGGATAAATCGGGCGCCGCTAGACGCAGCCCATTTCGCCTTAGTCCTAAACTGGTACTTGCCATCATTGCCGTAATCCTCCTCTTCGTTTTGATTTTAAGTAGCGTATTTGTGGTTGATCAAACAGAAGAGTCGGTAATTTTGCGTTTTGGTAAGTACAATAGGACAGTCGGACCGGGATTACAAGCAAAATTGCCCCTAGGAATTGACCGTAACTACAATATTCCCACCCGTGTTGTACAGACCATGACCTTTGGTTCTACTTCAGCTGCCCAAGACTTTAACACTAGGTTCATGTCGCAACCCTCTGGCTCTAGTGCCGGGGAGTCGATTATGTTGACCGGAGACTTGAATATTGTCGATGTGCAATGGATCATTCAGTACCGTATAGAAGACCCTGCCAAATGGTTGTTCAATGTTCAAGAGCGCGACAAAACAATCCGCGATATCTCTCAAAGTGTCATTAACCAACTAGTTGGAGACCTCCCGATTCTAGCGATTATGTCGAGTGAAAGAACCTCGATTGAAATTGAGTCGCAAGAGTTGATGCAAAAGATCTTTGACTCCTATAATTTAGGAGTTCGCCTCTTAACGGTAAAACTACAGAACATTGTCCCTCCAATTGGAGAAGTTCAAGATGCTTTTGAAGATGTCAACAAAGCAATTCAGGACATGAACCGCCTCATCAATGAGGGTAAAGAGGCTTATAACCGTGAAATCCCCAAAGCTCAAGGTGAAGCGGCTCAAATCATCCAGGTAGCCGAAGGTTATGCTGCTGAACGGGTCAACAATGCCCAGGGAGATGTAGAGCGGTTTAACTCGGTTCTTGAAGCCTACGCCCTCAGTAAGGACATTACTACGCGTCGTCTTTACATCGAGACTATGGAAGAGATTATTAGACAAGCCGACAGTGGGACTCTGACCCTTATCGACAAGGAGTTAAAGAATTTCCTCCCCATCTCTGACTTAAGTCCATCAACGGGAGGTGCCAAATGAAAAAACTTGTGACTGTTTTAGTGATTGTAGTTGTACTGTTAGTGGTTTTCTTCCTCCTCGGCCCCTTCTTTATACTTCAGGAGGGTGAAGTCGCTGTTGTTACGCGGTTTGGAAAAATTGTCAATACCCACCAAAATGCCGGACTGAAGATAAAAGTTCCGATGGTCGACACTGTTGTGAAGTACCCCAAGAAGATTATGAGCTGGGATGGAGATGCTCAAAGGATTCCGACAAGGGAAAACCAGTTTATTTGGGTCGATACAACCGCCCGTTGGCGCATTGTTAACCCCTCTCTCTTCTATCAGTCGATTAATACCCTACCCAATGCTTTACTGCGTCTCAACGACGTTATTAATTCAGCAACACGGACAGTTATCAGCGAGAATTACCTCAACGATGCGGTGCGCAATACCAACCGCATTAACCACATGAAAGTTGAGGAGCAATCTCAGACCGTTGAGAGCCTCGAGGATGCTGAACAACTGCGCAATTTGACACGCACCGAAATACAGCAAGAATCGATTAAAATAGGGCGCGAAGGACTGAGCAATAAGATTTTAACCAGTGCCAGAGACTTCTCGCGGGCGTACGGTATTGAAGTTATCGACATTGTTATCCGCCAAATCCGCTACAGCGATGATTTAACGCAGAGTGTCTACCAGCGGATGATTAAAGAGCGTAACCAAATTGCCGAAGCCTACCGCT
>JBAYSE010000009.1:0-23053 GCA_041676265.1 Sphaerochaetaceae bacterium | reverse complement strand
TTGAGAAGATGATGGCAATGACTGCCATTAACCAGATGGGGGTGGGGATTTTAAGGATGTCACCCTGACCTAAGAAGAGGATCTCTTTGCCTAAGCCTACCACGGGGTACCCCTTGGTAATGATGTAAGCCAAACTACGCGCGATACTCAGCATCCCCAAGGTGGCAATAAAGGGGGGCAAGTTAGCCCTTACCACAAACAAACCGTTGACTAATCCCAATAGCGTCCCCAGTGCTAGACCAATTAAAACAGCCGGAAAAGCGGGGATGTTGAACTTGGCAAACATCATAGTGGCAATAACCCCGGTTAAACCGAAGATAGAGCCAATCGATAAATCGATTCCCCCGGTAATAATGACAAGGGTGACCCCAATACCGGCGATAGCGTAGGTGGAAAAGTTTTTTGCCACCGAAAGAATATTTGTGGAAGTCCTAAAAGGAGGACTAATTATCCACATAACAACACACATAACCACCATAACGATAAATATTCGAAAGGATTGGCTCTTTACGATACTGGTGGCCCAATTCTTCAGGAAATGGGGCGCCTTTTTAATTTTAACTAATCCTTGTTCACTTTGATCTACCATCTTACTATCCTCTTCATTAAGAAATTGCCATTTGCATAATATTTTCTTGAGTTGCCTCCTGGCGCATCAACTCCCCTTTAACTCTCCCTTCGTGCATCACCACAATCCGGTCAGACATACCTAAAATTTCGGGCAATTCTGAGGAGATCATAATAATGGCAACACCTTGCTTGGCTAATTCGCTCATTAGGGAGTGAATCTCTTTTTTACTCCCTACATCGATGCCTCTGGTGGGCTCATCAAGGATCAAAACTTGTGATTCGGTGGCTAACCATTTACTGATGGCTACCTTCTGTTGGTTGCCCCCCGAAAGGTTTTTAATCCTCTGTTCCATCGATGGGGTGCGCACCCGCATCCGCTCGATATACTCATCACTCATCGCTCGCTCGCGCTTCTTGTCGAGAAAGTTGTACTTGGCGAGGGCCTTGAGACTGGCCAGAGTAATATTTTCCCTCACGGTCATGTTTAGAATTAACGCTTGGAGTTTACGGTCTTCCGGTAAAAAACCGATGTGGTTATCGAGGGCATCGACCGTGTTGTTAATCGTAATCTCTTTGCCATGCATTCGAATAGTGCCACTCTCTTTTTTATCGATACCGAAAACGGCCCGCATGACCTCTGAGCGCCCGGCGCCCACTAAGCCGGCAAATCCCAGTATCTCCCCTTTACGCACCTTGAAACTCACATCTTTAAGAAAATCTTTGGTACTGACCCCCTCTACTTCAAGGACAACATCGGTTATAGGGGCCTCTTCTTTAACAAAGAGGGTATCGATATGGCGCCCAACCATGTGGCGCACAACTTCACCGGTGTCGGTTTTCCGGGCGTCTAAAGTTTTAACCATCTTGCCATCACGCATGACGGCCACCCGGTCGGCAATTTCAAAAATCTCCCGCATCCGGTGGGTGATATAGACTATCGCCACATCTTTTTGTTTAAGCTCTTTAATGATCCCCAAAAGGAGTTCTGTTTCGTTCTCCGTCAAAGAAGAGGTGGGCTCATCCATGATTATGAGGCGTGCATTGACCGAAAGTGCTTTGGAAATTTCAATTAACTGGCGCTGTACCGCCGATAAATCTTGAATTAAAAGGTTGGTATCGAGCTCTAGGCCAACCATCTTAATAATCTCTTTGGCTTGACGGTGCATCTCTTTTTTATCGATAAAGACGCGCCTTTTGATTTCCCTACCCAAGAAAATATTCTCAGCTATATTTGTCGTGGGAATTAAATTGAGCTCCTGATAAATCATACTTATTCCCAAATCTAAGGCGCTAGCGGCATCTACGATTTGGGCATCTTGCCCTTCAATTAAAATCTCACCGGCATCTTTAGCATAAACACCGGTCAAAATTTTCATTAAAGTCGATTTACCGGCCCCATTTTCCCCAACAAGGGCCATCACTTCACCCAGCTTTACCGAGAAATCGACATCATCGAGAGCCCTGACCCCCGGGAAGTCTTTATAAATCCCCCGCATCGCTAGAAATGGTGTTCCCCTACCAGTTTTCTTCTTCTCTTCCATAATCCTTCCCAACAAAAAAAATTACACAACAAAGCTAACGTAAAAAGTTACTAAGTTTAGACTCATCGTGGACATTCACTGTAGATATTCAAAATAACCAACCAATACTTCCCGAATTTAGCTTGCTAAAATGCCCACCAGAAGGTGAGCACGCCTATAGCATAGCCTTGATTAAAGTGATTGTCAAACTTTATCTCTTGTCATCATTGACATTTGCCTTCTGGTTTCCATCTCTTACTTTATCGACTATATTAGAGGAGGAGGTAGCTTATGAAGGTTCCTACAGTGCACAATAGTGCCAACTTAGGCGATATCGCCGAGACAATTCTATTACCCGGAGATCCTCTTCGAGCTAAATTTATAGCCGAAAACTATCTCGAAGATCCAGTTCAATACACCCAAGTGCGGGGTATCTTAGGGTACACCGGCTTTTACAAAGGACACCGAATTTCGGTTCAAGGGACGGGTATGGGGTTCCCCTCAATGGCTATCTATGCCCATGAATTAATCCATGGTTATAAAGTGCAACGCTTAATCAGGATTGGCTCAGCCGGAGGACTGCACCCTAAGTTAAAAATTGGTCACCTCGTTGCAGCTAGCTCGGCAAGTTACGACACGAACGTTCCAGGGCTATTCAAAGTTGAGGGAACACTGAGTTTAGGGGCCTCTTTTAATCTCCTTAAAACAGTCCACCAAAAAGCCTTGGCCCAAAACCTCCCCCTCCATGTCGGTCCGATCCTCTCCAGTGACCTCTTCTACACCCCCGACGGTATAACAACCCTTAAGGCGTGGGAAAAATTAGGGATTTTGGCGGTGGAGATGGAGGCCGCCAGCCTCTATTTAGCAGCCCAAATGGGTGGCGCTGAAGCACTCTGCCTATTAACAGTGAGCGACTTACCCTTCACCGGTGAAGAGATGAGCTCTCAAGAGCGCGAGCAGTCCCTCTCCCAGATGATAGAACTCGCCCTTGAAGTGGCTATTGAGTAGATATTGTCCCTCTGGTAAACTGCCCCTATGCCTTTTTCAGAACTACCTAAACCAGCACTTTTTTGGAAACTCTTCACTTCAACCTTCGTGTTGAGCGCCTTCACCCTCGGAGGAGGCTATGTTATTGTCCCTTTGATGCGTAAAACCTTCTCCCAAAAACTTAAATGGATCGACGAGAAGGAGATGATGGACTTGGTAGCCATAGGGCAATCGGCACCGGGGCCCATCGCGGTGAACACCTCCATCTTGATAGGCTACAAAATTGGCGGAGTTGCCGGGGCACTAACCTCCCTTTTAGGGACAGTCCTCCCCCCTCTAATAATCTTGACCCTTTTTTCCTACCTCTACACGGCTATACAAAACAACCGGATTATTAAGATGTTGTTTTACGGCATGAGTGTGGGGGTAGCCGTGGTTATTTTGGATGCGGTCGCCTCCTTAGCTTGGGCGGTTTCCAAAGGGAAAAAGATTATACCTATCATCCTCATGGTGGCTGCCTTTATAGCTACCGCCGTCTTTAAAGTTAATGTAGTCTTGGTCCTCTTCTGCAGTGCCCTCATCGGTATCCTGTACTACAGCAGGGGGCGAAAAGAGTGATCTACTTACAACTGCTGTGGTCGTTTATCCAAATTGGCCTCTTTAGTTTTGGAGGGGGGTATGTGGCCCTCCCCCTTATTCAGGAACAGGTCGTTAATATTCACGGGTGGTTAACCTTGCAAGAGTTTGCCGATGTGGTAACTATCTCCCAGATGACACCCGGACCCATCGCCATTAATGCCGCCAGTTTTGTGGGGACCAGAGTGGGAGGGATTCTAGGAGCGCTTATCGCCACCCTTGGCAATGTTCTGCCCTCATTTATCATTGTAATCCTCCTGGCGCTTATCTACTACCGTTACCAAAGCCTAAAAGTGATGCAAGGAATCCTCACGGGGCTTAGACCGGCGGTTGTGGCTTTAATAGCTTCAGCCGGACTCTCAATTCTACTACACGCCCTCTTGGGCGACAGCGGAGT
This sequence comes from Sphaerochaetaceae bacterium, assembly GCA_041676265.1. GTDB lineage: Bacteria > Spirochaetota > Spirochaetia > Sphaerochaetales > Sphaerochaetaceae > DUOJ01. The sequence goes on along the minus strand of JBAYSE010000009.1, from coordinate 18,943 downwards.
CTTCTCATGGTTCGCCGTGAGCCTTTTCGTAGTAGCTTTCGCTATAATGCGCCTTAGAAAAATTAACCCCATTACTATAATAGTGGCATGCGGGGCTATTGCAGTAGCGTTAGGCCTGTTAGGCGTGCCCCTTTAAAGGAGAAAAACATGGAAACTGCTCTAAAAACTGCTCTAATAACCGGTAGCTCACGGGGTATCGGTTTTAAAATAGCTGAAAAACTTGCCTCCCACGGCATCAATATCTGTATTACGGGGCGTCAACAAGAGAGCTTAGATAGGGCCCAGGCGCTACTAAAAGCACACCCCAGTAGCCAAGAGGTCTACACGGCCGTGGCTGACTTAAATGCAGCTGAATCTGCGGAGAGGTTAATACAAGAAGCCGGTGAGAAGCTGGGGTCAATCGACCTGTTAATTAACAATGCGGGTATTTCTCTCAATAAACCATTGGAGAAGACCACCATTGATGAGTGGAACACGATTATGAATATCAACGCGAGGGCCCCTTTTTTCCTCTGCCAGAGTGCCCTCCCGTGGTTAAGGAAGTCGGCAACACCCACAATTATCCAGATCTCTTCCGTAGTCGGACACGCCGGTTATGAACTGCAAAGTGCCTATGCGGCTAGTAAACATGCTCTGTTAGGTTTTACCAAAGCGTTTGCCAAAGAGGTGCAACAGGACGATATAAGGATCTACACCATCTCGCCCGGAGGTGTCTCTACTGAGATGATTGCATCGGTACGCCCCGATCTAGAGAGTGACTCCCTTATTGAGCCACAAGCGATCAGTAATCTAATTTGGTTCATCCTAACCAATCGGGGCTCTGCCATGGTCGACCACTTTGTGTTACGGAGGGTGAGTAAGACACCCTGGGCTTAAGTCTGGAAGTTTGTCCTCAAGAGCTAAAGCACTCTTTAAAATGGCAAATATGTTTTATTAGTCGAGAACTAAGCCTTTTTTTAAGATAATGTTGCCATAGAGCGCTTTTTCACCGGAGGCAATAACTGCATAACAATTCGATACTTTTTCATAAAACTCAGCGTGATTGACAGTCTGGATTAGCTCACCCTTTGGCCTCTCGTCAGAATTTTGGACAATTTGTCGGTATTCATCCCAGATGTGCGGATCCTCCCCTTTTAACACTGTTTCAAGGGTAACTGGGAACACCGATTCATCTAATGGGAAGAATTTTAAGATTGCTTCCAATATTTGTGGAATTCCATGACCATCTAGGCGAATAAGATTCTCAGTCATACTCCTCGAAGGGAAGTTGCGATCTGCTATTAAGATTTCATCCCGGTGGCCCATTTCCGCTAGCACTTTAAGAAGTTCCGGAGATAATAAAGCAGGGATTCCTTTCAACATAAATTACTCCTCCTTTCTAGAGAATTAATAGATTTTTCACTTTGCCGGTTACACACTATTTGAAGGCAACAATTCATAACTTTTGCCTTCAAAGTCAAACTCAACTGATACAATTGCCTTCATCATCGCTACTGCGTCGGGGGTGTTGCTCCCTTCGAAGGACAATTCCATCAAAGTCATTAAGAACACAATGCCTGTTTTTAAAATATTTCTTGCTTGGAAATCTTGGTTGTAAAGGTACATTGCAGGCAGCAGGGTAGACGATTTCGCCTCAATTTTAAAAGGTGATACCAAGAAACTGAAGACCGGTCCATCATTAAAAGAGAATCGCAATACATTGTTCCTTTGGGAAGAAAACAGCTCTTCATAATTGTTCGTAATTTTGATTAAGCAACCATGCCACTGCTCATCTGCAAATGATGAAAGAGCGACTTCAACCTCAAAATTATCAAAATTTCCAATATACTTGCCTGCACCTACCGATTCTGTATAGAGAGAAGGCTCACGAGCATGTTGTGAATGCAAATACAAAGGAGACATAAACAAAAGGAGCATTACAATCGAAAGCTTAACATTTAGAAGTACAAGGCTACGCTTCATTGCCTAAAAACCTTCTTCGTCGAGAATGGTGTTGAGTCTTTGATAGGTTTCTTTGTCAAGTTTCCAAGTTGTAGCGTTAATATTTCCGGCAACCTGTTCAATATTTCTTGCTCCACATACAATTGTGGCAACTGCCGGTTCAGCCAATAACCAATTGAGAGCTACTTCGTTCAGGGGCTTCTCTATCTCATCTGCTACCGTGATTAATTTTGAAACAACAGCCATGCGCCTTGCCAGTGAATCTCCTTGAAGTTCTGGGTTGGCGTTCCTTACATCATGAATTCCCGCGGCGCTTACTTTTTCCGGCTTGTATTTGCCGGTTAACAACCCCTGGCTTAGTGGGCTATAGGGGATGATTGCAATAGAATGATTACGGCAGAACTCAACCATCTGATCATGAGTGCGGTAATGCAATGGAATATTGTGGTAATGGGAAGAATTTCTATCCAACATATTATAGAGCAATTGTTCAGATACTATTGGAGTATATTTCAGAGCAGTCTTGGCTAGGCCAATGGGAAAATTGGATAGCCCTACATATCTGACTTTTCCACTTTTGACAATCATATTAATGGCTTCCATGGTTTCTTCAATGGGGACATCATAGTCAGGCCAATGCAGTTGATAAAGGTCGACGTGGTCCATATCCAATCGTTTCAATGTTCTATCGATCTCTGCCAAAATGCTTTCTTTTGCTAAGCAAGGGCGTTCATGCCGCACTTCTTCCCAAACTAAGCCACATTTTGAGGCAATTATTATTTCATGACGAAACCCTTTAACAGCCCTCCCCAAAACTTTCTCTGCATTACCATATCCATATACTGGGGCAACATCAAAAAAATTGATCCCGCGCTCATAGGCTGCTTGCATTGTTTTAATTATTTCTTTTTCTTCGGTCCCCGCCCAATAATCAGACCCTGAAGCTATCCAACAACCAAATCCAATCACCGAGGCATACAATTCTGAATTACCGATGCGTCTTTTCTCCATGTCGTAACCCTCCTTCATGGGGAATAAGCAATTAGTTAGTAAGAATCATTTTCATACCGTTGCGCTAATATTTAACGCAACCCTTTACAAATCTATCATTTAACAAGTTTAATTTTTGTCCGATCCAATGTCAGACTGATAGCTACAACTGTTAGAATTCCCGTAAAAATCTGCTGCAGATAGACATTAACGCCAAACATATTCAACCCATTTGATAATATCGACAAAATAAAGGCACCCAAATAGGTTAACCCAACACCACCGACGCCACCGGTCATTGCCGTCCCCCCCACCACCGTTGCTGCGATGATATTCATTTGGTAAGGCTCTCCCATTGAAGGTGCTGCACTCATTTTGATTGCTACCAATCCTATTGAAGCTAGGGCAACACTTATCCCGGATATTACAAAACTGAGGCGTTTAATTTGTTGTGTATTGATACCGCTGTACAAAGTGGCCTGTTCAGAACTCCCCGTGGCATACACGTAACGACCAAATGCAGTATATTTTAAAATGACCATACAGACCACCATCAGTACAAATCCGACGATATGCAGTACTTTAAAGGGGCCTATAGAATCAGTGAGGTACAATATTAAATTCATCTTAGAAGTATCAAATCCAATCGGTCTGGCGCCGGAAACAATAAGCGCTATGCTCTTGTAGACTCCCGACATACCAAACGTAGTGATGAATGAGGGAATTTTAAATTTTGTAAACAACACTCCGTTAAGGTATCCCATTATGTAGCCAGATAAGATTGTCAGTGGATAACCTAGAACACCAAAGCGATTCACAAGCAATATAAAGAGTATGGTGTTGAGTGAGATCATAGCGCCGACAGACAAATCTATACTTCCAATTAACAAAACGAAAGTCATCCCAATACCGGCAATGAAAATCGTAATGGCGCCATCGAGCAACGCCCCAATGTTATATGCACTAAGAAAATTGGGGTTTATGAAAGTCAAAATAGAAAAGAGCAAAATTAGACCAATAATCGGGATAATGGTGTTCAGCCGTATTTTTCTAAAGAAATTTCCCATAACACAACTCCCCTATCAGACAATTTTTTCCAGAACATCTGAAAAAGCAGGTTTACTTTGCGTCGCTTCCAATTCACCGGTAATCCTGCGGTTTTTCATGGTTATAATTCTGTTAGCCATTCCGATATCCTCTTCGAAACTATCACCCATAAGAATAATTGATATCCCTTTGTTAACGAGGTCTCGCATAACTTCGTAGATTTGTTGTTTCGCCTTTACATCTACCCCTCTGGTAGGGTGAGACATGATAAGAATTCTAACTTTAGATAAGACCCATTTGGCAATAATCACTTTCTGTTGGTTTCCACCACTTAACGATGAGCACGCGGCTTGTAGTGATTGCAGCCTTATATTCAAAGTTTTTACAGCGTTTGTACATAATTCCTTTTGGGTGACCCGATCGATAAACAATAGTGCCTTTCTTAAGTTTGTAAGAATAGGCAATGTCATATTTTCATAAATCGGTAAATCCTGAATCAAGCCGGCGTTTCGCCTATCTTCAGGTGTATAACCAATTCCATATTTATATGCATCGTAAGGATTCTTAATAACAGCTCTTTTACCATTGATAAGAATTTTACCCCCATCACTTTGACGTAAACCACAGAGGCTTTCACAGAGTGCTTCTTTACCGGAGCCGACGGTTCCACATAATGATAAGATTTCACCCTTGTAGAGCTTAAACGAGATGTCTTCGAACTCCATATACTTATGTAAATTTTCAACTTCAAGAACCACTTCTTGTTCAGGGATCCTTTGAAGATCTGTCAAATAGTACTCATTGTCATTAAAGGAGCCCTGTCCCACCATTCTGTCCCTGATATTCTCAACGCTGGTGTCACTTTTGCCAAGGCAAGAGACAACTTCTCCGTCCCTTAAAATGTATGTTCTGTCACAAAGGGCCACCACCTCCGAGAGGTTATGAGAAATATAGACTATAGACAAGCGCTCTTTTAGTTGTTTCAGCTTTGCAAAAATAAAGTCAATTTCCGCCTGCTCTAAAACAGTAGTTGGTTCATCAAGAATTATTAATGGGTTTTCAATTTCAGAAACTTCCGACAGCCATATATTGCGTGCGATTTCAACCAACTGACGTTGGGAATAATTCAAATTGAACGTATTGGTAGTTGGCGAAATATCTAGGCCGATTTCCTGCAAAACTCTCTTTGCGGTGTTAATCATTTTTTTCTTGGAGATTACCCCATATGTTGTGAACATATTTTCGTGTGAAATGAATAGGTTCTCATAAACGGGAATATTCTTAAGCACCGATTGCTCTTGAAATATCATTCCGATACCGTACGTTGAAGCCTCGACAAGATTGTTGATGGAAATTTCTTTACCTTCCAAAAATATTCTACCTAAATCGGCCTTGTAGACTCCGGCAAGGATCTTCATCAAAGTACTTTTGCCGGCACCATTTTCTCCAACCAATCCAACAATCTCATTTCTGTCGACTTCAAAATCGACTACTTTTAGTGCGTGAGTTGATCCAAATGATTTATCGATACCTTCCATCTTTAGTAATTTTGGCATACCTCACCCCCATCACTTCAGTATCGTAATTTTTTCACGATCTATCGTCAAAGCTACGATTGCGATAGTAATCACACCAACGATTCCCGCCTGCACGTAAGGATCAATATTTAGTAAAATCATCCCATTTTTAAGTATAACTATGATAAAGGAGCCAACAACAGCCTTACCGATATTCCCAACCCCTCCGGTAATGGCTATGCCCCCGATTAGACAGGCACTGATAGCTTCAAAATTCATATCCCATGAATTATAGGGATGCCCTGAACCTAATTTGGCGACTAACAGGACCCCCACCAAGCCGTACACCATGCCTACCAAACCAAATAGGACAATTTTAATCTTCCTTACATTGATTCCTAAGTCTCGTACAATGCCTTCATCGCCACCGATCATTGAAATATAGCGCCCATGTATAGTTTTTTTATGGAACAAATCTAGGATAATAACAATTAAAACGGCGATGATAAAAGAGAATGGAATTCCAAAAATCCGGCCTAATGCAAGCCATCTAATCGAATCATCTCTCACAACCACAGCCACCCCTTTGATTATAAGTACACCCACCCCAGTCATAATGCTGCCCATACAGAAAGTAATCATGAAAGAAGGAATCTTCACATAGGTGTGGATAACACCGTTAATCAACCCACCAATCATGCCAACAAGGATTGCAATCGGAATCGCCCAATAGCCTATAGCAAAAGGAGTCATCGCATTTCTTACGAATACACTAGCGACAACACATGCTAAGCCTGAAATTCCCTCCAACGAGAGATCGATGCTTCCGAGCATGATTACCAGCCCCATTGTGGAGGCTGTAATCATCGTTAAAGAGACAATGTCCAGAATGTTGACCAGATTGCTGATGCTGAAAAATTTTGGTACGAAAAGAGAGAAAATCAAGCATAATACGATACATGCTACAAACGAAGGGTTATTCTCGATGAATATCCTCAACTGGGGTGGCATGCTTTTCCAAATTGCCCTATGTCGCCAATTCCTCGTCACTTTCAACTCCTAGCCGTGGAGACACATAATCTTATGTGCCCCCACAAGTTGTATTTCTAAGAATTATTCAGACCACCTTCCCCAGAAATCAGTATAATCAATCTTAGGAGGATTCTCTGTCATTGACAACATTTCATCAACGTTGCTCGCATCCACCATCACCATCGGGGTTCTCCAATTTCTCTTTGTTGCCGGTAAAGCTGCAACATCCAACTTGCCTGTCTGTGCAGCATATGCCATTGCAAGCCCAATTCCAGCTTGCCAATATGGATCGGCAGAAGCAGTCATCAAGGCATCACCTTTCTTGATTAGATCTAACATCTCAGGTGTCGCATCTGCTCCGGTCACTACGACCTTTCCATTCAGCCCCTTGGCCCTGAGAGCTTCGATTGCCCCTGCTGCCATGTCATCGTTTGCCGACCAAATAGCAGCTAGATCAGGATCTGAAATCAATTTGTTGGAGACGATATTGTAGGCTCTCTGTTTGAGCCAATCTGCAGATTCCCACCCTATGACTTGAACATTGGGGAACTCTTTTAGAGCACGTTCGAATCCCGCATAACGTTCAATGTCAGCGTTGTTACCAAGCATTCCTCTGAGGACAAACACCTTACCTCTACCACCAATCTTTGAAAGGAGAGCCTTCGCAGTTGCATATCCACAACCTTCACTCTGGACTCCCATGTGAGTTACCCAATAGGGGTAATCAGCAACATCAACATCTTCCGGCTTGTTGTAATTGGTAACGAAGTAGCATTTAGCAGCAGTTAACTCTCTGGCGATGGCTATGACATCTATCGCCTCATTTGGATCGATATGGAACACCGCATTGCCACCAGATTTTGCAACTAACGCTTTTATATCGTTCAGCTGTTTTTCACTGGATCCTTCACTCGCTAGCACTTGGAAATAGCCCTCCTGTCCAATGCTTCGAGCAAACAAACGCGCCCCTTCAGCCAATGCAAAGTGATAAGCATTAGCTAGATTTCTTATTGATGATGCCAAATAAATAGGCTTTGTTTCAACTTCCCGTTGTGCAGCAGCAAACAGAGTTGCCATCATCAAAACCACAACTATGACCATTAATACTTTTTTCATGGTCTCCCACCTCCTTTGCCCCTTTTACAGGGTATTCATTCTGATAGCTCTTATTAGCTCTCAGATTTGTAACAATTCATCTTAAAATTCTTCCCGATACATTACCTCCTAATAAAGAGTACACTCCATCCAAATTAATCCGATTAAAATCACCAAAATATGTGTGCTTGAGTGCTGATGCCGCAACGGCAAAATCTAATGTTTTCTGAATATCATTCAGATTCCTCAACCCATATATAATTCCCGCACTGAAGGCATCACCCCCTCCTAAGCGGTCAACAATTGAATTTATATCGTAGGTTCGGCTTTGATAAAATTTGTCATGGGTGGCCAAAACACCTGACCATTTATTGTGATCGGCGTTAATGCTTTCCCGCAAACTCACCGCTATATGTGTAAGATTTGGAAAGGTTTTAAAGACTTTGGGTAACAGAGCTTTGTAAAAATCCTTATTGATTTTAGTAAAATCATTATCGTCGTTTTCAATCGATATACCTAATGATTTTTGTATATCTTCTTCGTTTCCAATGAGAATATCGGCATAAGAAACCAGTTCAGGCATTATTTCAGAGGCTGCTTTACCCCATCTCCACAATTGTGTCCGATAATTCAAATCACATACAACGGTAACTCCAAGTTTTGCACACATTTCCAGGGCATCCTTGAGAGTATTAAACAGCGATTCTGATATTGCCGGGGTAATTCCTGAAAAGAAGAAATATTCAGTGTTATTGAGTATTGTCTCCCAATTGAAATCAGAGGGATCACAGTAGGCAATTGCAGACCTTGCCCTATCATAGATGACCTTTGATGGACGCATATTTGAACCAAGTTGTACAAAATAGGTGCCCATACGTTCATCTTTCCGTTTTATAAACGCAGTATCAACCTTAGATGAAATCAGTTGGGATTCGGCAACATCACCAATTTCGTTTTCAGAAAATATCGAAACAAAGGCCACATTTTCACCAAAGTTTGCCAATGAGACTGCAACGTTCGCCTCTGCGCCCCCAAACGTCGCTCGAAACAGAGGACTCTGCAAAAACGTTTCTTTATCGGGTGGTGTTAGGCGGAGCATCAACTCTCCAAAGGTTACTATACGTGCCATCTACTAAATCCTTTTATCTCTTTCCTCGCGAATATTGTCTAATATCACTCTAATCTTTTGACGAATTACTTCTTCATCTGCAATTTTCCCTTTATCGTGGGTAAGGTTTGAGCCAACGCCAATTGCATAAGCTCCGCTATCTAGCCAAGACGGGATACTATCGATAGTTATGCCACCCACAGGAATTACCCTGGCATTCGGCAAAGGTCCATGTAGTGATTCAATAAACTCATGCCCCAAGGCCTCACTGGGGAAGGCTTTTACAACATCTGCGCCAGCTTCCATCGCTCTAATAATTTCTGTCGGTGTGGCAATTCCGGGAATAACCGGGATGCTGTATCGATTGCCGGCTTTAATTACGTCAAAGTCCAAGGTTGGGCTAACAACAAACTTGCCACCTGCCTGAATGACAAGATTAGCCATTGTTGCATTGAGCACCGTTCCGGCTCCAATCAATACATCCTGATGCTTGTATTCTTCTGCTAAAGTCTTAATTACATCAATTGCACCAGGTGTATTTAAAGATATCTCTAAGGAAGTAAGTCCTTCTTGAATCAACAATCTGGCAATCTGCGCTGCCGTTTCCTGAGAATCAGCTCTAATAATTGCAAAAAATACATCTTTATAAATTTTCTCAAGAATTACAACTTTCCGTATTTGTTTCATAAATCACCTTCCTGCATTAATTCTCGCTCTATCTCATCTGCTTTCTCTCGCAACATTTTTCCCCATTGCTCAATAACGTTGGGCTCCGGGGCTCTAAATGTCGGCATCGTTATACTTACCGCTCCAATCGGAAAACCGCGCACATCCTTTATGGACGCGGCAACACAACGAATCCCCGGTTCATTTTCTTCAATTTCTTCATAAAACTGTTTTGCTTCACCCTTCTTAAGTACCTCAATTAACGCCTCTGAATCGGTAATTGTATTCGTTGTCCGTTGTTCTAAAACATGTTTATCCATATATCTAGCAAGCTGATCATGTGGCAGTGAACCTAATATAGCCTTCCCACCCGCCGTACAATAAAGAGGCTGGGTAGTACCTACCCGGGACCGGATAGTGAGTGGATGCAATGATTCAATCTTGTCGATATAAAAAGCCTCCCCATCCCGATAATGGAAGAGGTGAATTGTCTCTCCGGTAACTTTATGCAGCTCTTCAATTATAGGGCGGGCAATTTTCACTAGGATAAAACTATTTTGATACTTGCCCATCCAAGAAAACATTTTGGGGCCGAGAAAAAATCTATCGGAATCATCACGATAAAGGAGTCCGATTTTTTGTAGGCTTTGGGTGATCCGGTATAATGCCGTCTTTGAAATATCACAGCTTTTTGTCAAATCAACGAGTAACATCCCCTTCTCTTCGGCTGCAACAGCATCCAATACTTCAACCACCCTATCAACTAATTGCATCTTCCACCTCTTAACTATCAAATTTTATTAACATGTTGTTCCGTATAACGGAACTTAATTCCGTTTAGTGGCCCTTCATGGTTAGGTTAACACATATTTGGGAAAATACAAGAATAATTTATTGAAAACTGTTATGGGAAATATCATGATGTATAGAACCTTCTGAGCAAGAGGACACTACTCAGCTCTTATTTACTGTGTTCATCTTAGACGACTTGCCAGTTGACAGGGAATTTCATCATATTCATCACTTAATCTATAGTTCTGCAAACTAACTGTTTTTTGAAATTTGGTAGAGATTCAGCTATTTTAATTTTCATCTTATCGAAGAACTCTGCATTACCAATCATCTTCAGCAGCACTAAGGTTAGCGACAGCTTTAGAGATGCTTAGATTTCTAAAACAGAAGCTCCCCGCACCCCTCTAACTGGAAAAAGGGCCTCCTCCCAACTTGAACGCCCCATAATTGAGCGATAATAGTGCTCGCCTACCTCTTTTAGAAAGGAGGGAACAAGAGATGTAGGAACCAGACTTAGGGTACACCCTCCGAAGCCGGCCCCGGTTAAGCGTGAGCCTATGGCCCCTGCTCTCCGGTTAATCTCTACCAGCGTATCTAGCTCAGGGCAACTAATCTCAAAAAGGTCACGACAACTGGCGTGGGAGGCATTTATTAACTCTCCCAATTCTTCAATTGCACCCTTCCTAAGGGCTTGAGCTGACCTCTTTACCCGCTCCCACTCTTCTAAAATGTGCTGCAGGCGCATTGCCAGGAGAAATCCCTCGGGGGGAACGGGCAACGGTGAGCCATCTTTACGGACTATCCAGCGCTTTACGACCTCATCCTCTGCCAGCTGTAGCTGTTTAGCAATTTCACTAACGCTATAGGGAGAGTTCTTTACCACCTCAAAAAGATTAGCCGGAGGGTCTTGCACCTCACCAATAAACTCAATTGCCCCTCTGCCATACTCCATTTTTAAAGCGTGACTGAGCAGTTCGGTGGCAAGACGGGACTCAATACTGCGTCGATTGTAGGCATCCATTGCGCTACGGGTCTTGGGAGCTTCAACGAGTGAGTTGGCCACCACTAGGGTGTAATCTTTAGGAAGGGGGAGACTCTCACTCCGCAATGGGTTGAAGTTGATGAGGAGGGCATGGTCCTCCTCTCCCAGAAGGATTGCCGCTTGATCCATCCCGCCACCTTGGGTTCCCGTATAGCGCTCCCCGCGGGCACACGCCTCAGCTAAGACTAAACGCTCCTCTTTAGAGGTGACTTTAACGCCGTTAGCTCCTAAAAAAACAAGCGCAGCGAGGACCACCAGTGCCGAGGATGAGCTCAAGCCGGCTGAAAAAGGGATATTGCTGTCGATAGCCAAGTCAAACCCTCTGCAACCGATTTTTGGCCACTCATCGATAACTCCCTGAACGCCAGCCTTGATGTAATTCCCCCAGTGGCCCCCTTCAAAGGGTTCAATCTGGCTAGAGATAGCAAACTCTACCCGGGGAAATCCCTCTTTTGTGTCAACTGCCGTAATACGATTATCTTCTCGTAAACGCACAAGGGCCAATATTTCACGGTCAATTGCCAAGGGGAGAACAGGACAATGGTTGTAGTCGATGTGTTCCCCTATCAAGTTCACCCGACCGGGTACGCGGTAGAGGTATACCTCTCCCCCACTAGATGCTAATAGTTTTTCCAGTTTCTCTAGCCGTTTTCTCATTTTTTTACCTAACTGAGACCAGTGTAAACGGTAATTCCCATTTCAACAATTATTCCTACCCCACTTTACATTTTTTTAAAACACTTATACCCTAAGTTTTCGCTCATTCTTCCTAAAAAGGGGTGCTTACTTTTTGTAGTGTAATAATAAAAGGCACCTTCTCTTCAGAAATTAATTATTGTACGTTAATCTTTTTTCTTTGTTGCCACCATCATTTAGAGTTAAATAGGTGTTGGCATTCAGCTGGGCCACATTAGCCACTCTTAAGGCTTTAATAATCTGTTCACTCGAGAACTCATGTTCCAGGATTCTGACTGTCAGCAGGACAATGGTTGTAGTCAAAATGTTCCCCAATCAAGTTCACCCGAGCGGGTACGCGCTAGAGGTAATTCCCATTTCAACAATTTTTCCTACCCCACTTTACATTATTTCAAAACACTTATATTGTTATAACATGGACGTAGGAAAAGCTATTCGTGATTTAAGAGTAAAAGCTGGATTTTCACAAGATAAGCTGGTTAAAGAGACAGGGATTTCTCGAAGCCAGCTCTACTTTATAGAATCTGGTAGATGTGTTCCTAGAATTGAAACAATGGAAAAAATTGCCTCCGTATTAAATATGAGAGTCTCCGATATAATAATATTTGCAGAAACTTATTACCCTTCACAAGAGTTTTGAGGGGTAAAGCAATAAATTCTAGGCTCACTGTTAATCTATCATCTCCTCTATCGATGCCCCCGGAGCTACCATGGGGTAGACCATGTTGTTAATCGGTATCTCACAGTCAACCAGCACCGGTCCATTAAGGGCAAAAGCTTTTGCAAGGACCTCTTGGGGGTCATCCTCGATAGTTAAGTGGATACCACTTACCCCGTAAGCTTTTGCCAATGCAATCCAATCCACCTCTGTGTCTAGGGTAGTTTCACTGTGACGCCCTTCGTAGAAAAGAGTTTGCCATTGGCGTACCATCCCTAAGGTTCGATTATTCATCACCAAGATGATTACCGGTAAGCGGTAGCGGGCAATAGTAGCCAACTCGTTGCAATTCATTCGAAAAGAGCCGTCACCGGCCACGTTCACAACTCGCCTTTTAGGATCTCCCACTTGGGCCCCAATTGCGGCTCCTGTGCCGTAGCCCATCGTCCCCAACCCACCACTGGTTAAAAACCGTTTTTGGGGCGTGTGGTGGAAGAATTGGGCAGCCCACATCTGGTGTTGCCCAACTTCGGTTACCAAGACTGAGTCCTCTTCCATGAGATCGGATAAGGCCTGTAAAATCTCACTGGGACGCCTAGTCTCTCCATTAATCTTAAAAGGGTGAACCTCGCGCCAATGGGCAATTTTCTCCATCCATTGGGTATGGAGTATCGGCTTGTCGATAGCTTGGTTGACCTTTTCCAAGATTACCCGGCTGTCGCCAATTACATGGTAGTACGTTGCGATATTTTTGTTGACTTCGGCCGGGTCGACATCGATATGGACAATTTTGGCCTTTCGGGCAAAAGCACTGGCTTTACTGACCACGCGGTCACTAAAACGCGCTCCAATGACCAAGAGAAGATCACAATTGTTAACTGCAATATTACTCAGCCTAGTGCCATGCATCCCTATCATGCCGGTAAAGCGCTCACTAGCCGAGTCAATGGCACCGTGACCCATTAGCGAGACTCCGACCGGCGCATCAATCTTCTCAATAAACTCAGCCAAAACAGCCTCAGCCTGTGAGCGGATGACCCCGCCTCCTACATAGAGCATCGGCTGTTGTGACTCCCTCAGTAGTTCAACTAACTTAGCAATCGCGCCGTTTTTTAAGTGCTCGCCGGTTCGTTTGGGCCAGCGCACCGCCAAAGGGGTGTATTCAGCCATAGCGGCAGTGACATCCTTAGGGACATCAATCAAGACGGGCCCCGGGCGCCCTTCGCGAGCGATATAAAAAGCATTACGGATAGTAGCCGCTAAATCGTTGACATCCTTCACAATATAGTTGTGTTTGGTGATGGGCATCGTAATCCCGCTGATATCTACCTCTTGGAAACTGTCGCGACCAAGGAGCTCAGTTGTCACGTTCCCCGTAATTGCCACCACCGGTACTGAGTCCATGTAGGCCGTGGCTAAACCGGTTACTAGGTTGGTAGCTCCCGGTCCACTAGTGGCAAACACCACCCCCACCTTACCGGTACAACGGGCATACCCATCGGCTGCATGGGAAGCCCCCTGTTCATGGCTGGTGAGGATATGGCGGACAGAGTCGCGATTCTTGTACAAAGCATCATATATATTGAGAACGGCACCGCCGGGGAACCCAAACACAGTATCGACACCTTGCTCTTTTAAACAAGCCACAATGATTTCAGCTCCATTCAATTTCATCCAAACTCTCCTCTAATCTCTAAAAACAGCTCCGGTGGAGGCACTCGTCACTAAACGGGCATAACGGCCCAAATATCCCTCTTTGATGGGAGGCTCAGGGGCGACAAAACCCACCTGTCGCCTCTCTAATTCCGCCGCATCTACGAGCAGGTTAAGCTCTCCCTTATCGATATCAATCTCTATCAAGTCACCCTCTCTAACAAAAGCAATAGGACCCCCCTCAGCTGCCTCCGGTGAGATATGACCAATGGAAGCCCCTCTAGTGGCTCCACTAAAACGCCCATCGGTAATTAGGGCGACATCCTTGTCGAGACCCATGCCAGCTATAGCGGAAGTGGGCCCTAACATCTCGCGCATTCCCGGTCCCCCCTTGGGCCCCTCATAACGAATGACAACCACATCGCCCTTCTTGATCTCTTGCCGATAGATTGCCAGTGAAACCTCCTCTTCCGAGTCAAAAACACGCGCCACCCCGGTATGTTTGAGCATTGCCGGGTCAACCGCTGAGCGCTTTACCACCGCCCCATCGGGGGCAAGGTTCCCCCTCAAGACTGCAATCCCCCCAGTTTCACTAAAGGGGTTCTCGATAGGTCTAATGACCTCCGGGTTGTAATTTTGAGCCTTCTCTAGCTGTTGACCCATCTTCTGAGTCGAAACCGTCAAACAATCACCGTTAACAAGGCCTCGCTTGTTGAGCTCCTTCATCACGGCCAACACCCCGCCCGCTTCATAGAGGTCCTCGATATGGTGAGGCCCGGCCGGAGCCAAATGGCAGAGATTAGGGGTCCGCTTACTCACCTCATTGGCCATAAAGATATCGAGCTCAACATGGGCTTCATGGGCAATTGCCGGAAGATGGAGCATACTGTTAGTTGAGCACCCCAGAGCCATGTCGAGGGCTAAGGCGTTCTCAAAAGCGGCCGCCGTCATAATATCTGAAGGCTTAATCTGCTTCTCAAGGAGAGCCATCACCTTGTAACCTGCCTCTTTGGCCAAGCGGTCCCGTTCGCTATAAACAGCGGGGATGGTGCCGTTACCGGGGAGAGCCATCCCCAGGGCTTCCGTTAAGCAGTTCATACTATTGGCAGTGAACATCCCTGAGCAAGAGCCACAGGTGGGGCAAGCATTATTCTCACAGGCGAGTAACTCTTCATCGCTAATTTTTCCGCTACTATGGGCTCCTACGGCTTCAAAAACCGAAGTTAAGTCGATGGCACCCTTTTTCCCAGGCACTTTGCCCGCCAGCATGGCGCCTCCCGAGACTACAATCGTCGGGATGTTTATGCGGGCAGCCGCCATCAACATAGCCGGCACGATCTTGTCACAGTTCGGCACCATCACCAAAGCATCAAAGGGGTGCGCCATAGCCATTATCTCGATTGAGTCGGCAATTAGTTCGCGACTGGCCAAGGAGTATTTCATCCCTTTGTGGCCCATAGCTAACCCGTCACATACCCCAATCACGGAGAACTCCAGTGGGGTCCCTCCGCCACTTCTAACTCCCGCTTTGACCGCCTCTACAATCCTCTCAAGATGGACATGGCCGGGAATGACAGAGTTGGCTGAATTGACAATCCCTATAAGGGGCGCCTCTATTTCGCGGTCACTTAACCCCAGGGCCTTCAAAAGAGAGCGGTGGGGGGCGCGGCTAAAGCCGCTTTTCATCGCATTGCTTCTCATATCTTTACTCCATTTTCTGCCTGCTGCGTATAGACCCTGAACTCTTCAAGGAGCTCAAGGGTAATTTTACCGGCAACTCCATCGGCTATAACCTGCCCATCTAACTCTGTGAGGGCAATAATCTCTGCGGCAGTTCCGGTCAAAAACACCTCATCGGCATTAACCACATCAAAGTGGGTAAAGGGGGATTCCTTCACCTTATAACCCAGTTTTTCCCCCAGAGTTAAAACCACCTTACGGGTGATCCCATCAAGGGTTCCCAACCAGATTGGCGGAGTGCAGAGCTCTTGGCCCTTAACGATGAAGATATTATCGCCGGTACATTCGGTAACTAGCCCTTCGTTGTTTAAAAGGAGGGCCTCATCGGCACCATAACGGCGCGCCTCAATCGAAGCCAAAATATTGTTGAGGTAGTTTAGACTCTTAATCTGCGGATTCACTATTGTAGCTTTATTGCGACGTAGGTGGCTGGTTATAACTTTCAGGCCGCGCCTGTAGGCCTCATCACTGTAGAGGGCTACTTGACCGGCAATACAGATTAGCCGCGGGGGATGGGTGCGCGGATGGGGGTAGAGTCCTAAACCGTCGGCACCGCGGGTACACACTAAGCGGATATAACCATCGACAATATTGTTGCGCCGACAGGTCTCTAAAACCACCTCGGTAATCTCGGCGAGCGGTAGGGGTAGATCAAGATGAATGGCCTTAGCCGCACTCTCAAAGCGCTTTATGTGTTCGGTAAGCTTGAAGACATGCCCTTTATAAGCTCTAATGCCCTCAAAAATCCCGTCTCCGTACAACAATCCATGGTCCAATACCGATATCTTGGCCTCACTGATGGGCACATATTCTCCCTCGATGTACACTAATTGTTCACTCATCTTTTTACTCCTTTTTACCACTAATAGCCTGGGCTACCAAATTACCCATCTCTTTCGTGCCTACCCTCTTTTGTCCACTACTCATAATGTCTTCCGTACGCCAACCATCTTTAAGAACCTCCTTAACCGCTTGTTCAACGGCTAAAGCCTCCTCTTCCAGGTCAAAGGAGTGGCGTAGTAGCATAGCTACCGAGAGTATTGTGGCTAGTGGGTTAGCCCTGTCTTGACCCGCAATATCGGGAGCGGAGCCATGAATCGGTTCATAGAGTCCAAAATTCCCCTCGCCAAGGCTGGCAGACGGGAGCATTCCAATTGAACCGGTAATCATACTGGCCTCATCGCTCAAGATATCGCCAAACATATTCGAGGTAACAATGACATCAAACTGCTTAGGGTTACGCACCAACTGCATAGCGGCGTTATCGACATACATATGGTTCAGCGTCACCTCGTCGTAGCGCTTAGCCACCCGGTTGACAACCTCCCTCCACAGGCGGGAAGACTCCAATACATTCGCTTTATCGACACTAGTGAGCCGCTTATTGCGCTTCATTGCCAATTCAAAGGCTTTCACGGCAATCCGCTCAACCTCTTGTTCACTGTAAAGCATCGTGTCCCAGGCGCTCATCTCCTCTCCACTGCGCCCTTTGGGGCCGAAGTAGATCCCTCCGGTAAGTTCTCTAACCACCATCAAGTCGAGTCCACCGGCAATAATATGCTCTTTCAAGGGACAAGCTTGCGCCAGCTCTTCATAAAGGAGTGCCGGGCGGAGGTTACAAAAGAGCCCTAAGCCACTGCGGAGGTCCAGAAGGCCCTTCTCGGGGCGCTCATCGCCTTTCAAATGGTCCCACTTCTCGCCACCCACTGCCCCCAAGAGGACCGCCTGGGCATCTCGGCACCCCAGTAGAGTCGATTCAGGTAAAGGCGTACCCATGGTATCGATGGCTTGCCCCCCCATTAAGTAGAAGGAGAAATCAAATTTATGGTTAAACCTCTCCCCCACAGCCCCCATCACTTTAAGGGCCTCCGCCACAATATCTCCCCCAATTCCGTCTCCCGCAATAATCGCTAATTTCAGTCTCACTGTAAGACCTCCTCTTTTAAGTAGTTAATGAGACCATCTCTCTCCATCATCTCCTGAATGAAAGGGGGAAAAGGCTCGCTGGTATAAGACTCACCTGTCGTTTCGTTAATAATGGCACCCTTGGAGAAATCGACCGTTACCACATCCCCATGCTTGATCCCTTTGACGGCTTCAGCACTCTCTAAGATAGGCAAGCCGATGTTAATTGCATTGCGGTAGAAAATCCGGGCAAAAGAAGAAGCTATCACGCAACTGATACCTACGGTTTTTATTGCCAGAGGGGCATGCTCACGCGAAGAGCCACACCCAAAATTCTCATCGGCGACGATTAAGTCCCCCTGTGTGACACTAGCCACAAAAGTGGCATCTAAATCTTCCATACAGTGGCTGGCCAACTCCTGAGGGTCGCTCGTATTTAAGTAGCGCGCGGGAATAATCACATCGGTGTCGACGTTGCTGGCATATCTAAAAACTTTACCTTTTACTCTCATCTCACGACTCCTTTATTGTCTCAGGGTTGGCGATAAAACCACTCAAAGCCGAAGCGGCGGCGACGGCCGGGCTCGCTAGGTAAACTTCACTCGCGGGGTGCCCCATGCGCCCTACAAAGTTGCGGTTAGTAGTGGCCACAGCCCGCTCTCCTTCGGCCAGAATCCCCATATGACCCCCTAAACAGGGGCCACAGGTGGGGGTACTAACCACTGCTCCGGCTTCAACGAATATCTTCAAAAGGCCTTCGTCCAATGCTTGGAGGTAGATTTTCTGGGTAGCCGGGAAAATTATAGTTCTGACTCTTGAGTTAACCCGCTTACCTTGCAGGATCTTTGCGGCGATGCGTAAGTCGCTAATGCGTCCATTGGTACATGAGCCGATGACCACTTGGTCTATCTCAATATTGCCCACTTCATCGATTACTCTGGTATTGGAAGGGAGATGGGGGAAGGCGACTGTTGGTCTAATAGTGCTCAAGTCAATCTCGTAGCGCGCTTCGTAATGGGCACCTTTATCGCGACTGTAGATCTTTGGCTCTTTGGTGTTAT
>JBAYSE010000008.1:0-24601 GCA_041676265.1 Sphaerochaetaceae bacterium | reverse complement strand
GGGGGCGTCTGCTTGCACAAAAAGATATGGTGGGGTATGGTAAAGTGCTTAATAAAGTGCAAGCGGGACTGCGAGATATTTTTGAGGTTACCTGTCCTGAGATAGACTGGTTAACTAAACGAGCAATAGAGCTGAATGGATGCTTGGGAGCTTCCATGATTTCTACCGGAACCAGCGGAACCATTCTAGTTTTAATCTCTAGAGAGTCCATTGCCCTCTACATTACTCGGATGGAGGAATACGAGCATATCTTTGGTTTTAAACCGACTTATAAGAGTTATATGCCGGCAGGGAGACTAAAGATTGACTCACGTAATAATGGTAGTACTAGTAACAAACGATGACGGTTACCAGGCGGATGGAATAACTACATTAGAAAAAAAACTCGTTGAATCGGGCCATGAAGTGTGGTTGTGTGCCCCTACCAGTGAACGTAGTGCCCAATCCCATGCCATGACTTTTCACGGAAAGGTGACGTTTGTCCGTTATGATGAGAGACATTACCACTGTAGTGGCTCGCCGGCCGATTGCGTTTTATATGGACTGGGGGGAAAAGCTCTTCCGGTAATTCCTGATGTGGTAATTTCCGGTATTAACCATGGCTACAATGCCAGTACCGATATCCTCTACTCAGGGACGGTAGGTGCGGCGAGTGAGGCCGCTTTGCGCTGTTACCCCGCAATTGCAATATCAGCACGACGGGACCGACAGACGAACGTTTACCCCTTTGAAGAAGCCGCCCAATTCCTCGTCGATAACCTCCCGTGGTTAATGTCCTATTGCACCTCTGAGGTTATTTTGAATATTAACGTGCCACCGCGGCCTAATGGGCAGTGGCGCGTTGGGATGTTAGGACACTTAGAGTATTTCGATTTCATGGAAAGTAGCTCTTCTAAAAAGAAGACTTCCTACGATGTTTCGGCAACGAAGTTGGGTCTCGCCTATGGTAACGCCAACCACCTTAGTGCGATAGGCGAAGAGGTAACCCTCTCTTTATCTAACCATGTGCCACCTGAGTTAAAACAGGAGGACCCTGAAGTTGATTACCGCTTGCTAAGTAGAGGGTACATCTCTGTGACACCTCTGAGTGTTCACCCCGCGGTTGATTTTGAAACTGCCCAAGAACTGCGGGCAAGGTTGGCAAAGGGGCAAAACTATGGCTAGAGAAAAGTGGGAACAGAAGTGTAACCGCTGTGGCCTGTGTTGCCATGAAAAAGTCATAGTGGGGAACCAGATAATCTACAATCTCGATGAATACTGCCAGTACTACGATGTAAAGACCCATCAGTGTACTATCTATCTAGAGAGATTGGAGAAGAATGCCCGCTGTAAGCGTATAACCCGCTTTAGGGCCATGTTCGCCGCTTACCTACCAGAAACTTGTGCCTATGTACAATGGGCAAAATCTCACCGAATAAGATTTGCCCCTAATCGCCAGATAAGATATGCCCGTAGCAGTCTCAGTGGCTGCGATGATGAAGATATTCCGGCCTCTCTTAATTGATACTATTTTGCTTGACTGTGGAGAAGTGTCTCCTTATTTTTTGAGAGAGAAAGGATATGAGAAGAGTATATTTAGATAACAATGCAACCACCCAATTAGCCCCGGAAGTAGTCGAAGCTATGCAAGCCAGTTTGATGCTTTACGGTAACGCCTCAAGTATGCACGGCTATGGCAGAGAGTCGAATAGTGCTATCGAAGAAGCCCGCTCTAGTGTTGCCCGCATGCTTAACTGTGGCGTCAGTGAGGTGATTTTCACTAGTGGCGGTAGTGAGGGGAATAACGCCGTAATCTCCTTCGCCAGAGAGTTAATCGATGAGGGGTCAAAACGTAATAGAATTGTCACTTCAGTTATTGAACACCCCGCGATTATTGAACCTTGCGAAGCGTTACAGAAAAAGGGCTACAAGGTTGACTATGTCAAAGTTGATAAATATGGGCGGGTTGACTTGGAAGCCTTTAAGGATTTGATGGGCGATGACGTGCTATTGGTCTCAATAATGGCGGGTAACAATGAGACCGGCACTATTCAAGACATTGAGGCGATTACTAAAATTAGTAAAGCTGCCGGCGCCCTTGTGCATACTGATGCTGTCCAGGCGATAGGTAAAATGGCAGTAGATGTAAAAAAATGGGGTGTCGATTACCTCAGTTTATCGGGGCACAAGTTTTACGGTCCCAAAGGGATTGGAGCCCTTTATATCCGCCGAGGGGCCCCTTTTAAGACCTTTATGAAGGGGGGACATCAAGAAGAAGGGCGCAGAGCCGGAACCTATAGCACCACTTCAATTGTGGGCTTGGGGCGTGCCGCCGATTTAGTGGTGGAAACCGGCGATAAAGAGGCTAAAGAACTTTGGGTATTGCGGGAAAAACTACGCAAGGGGCTGGAGAATGCCATAGAGGATACCCATGTAAATGGCCACCCTCAAGAGTGTCTGCCGGGAACCCTCAATATCTCTTTCGGCGGGATAGAGGGAGAGTCAATCTTGCTGATGCTCGACTTTGACGGAATTGCCGTTTCAACCGGTTCGGCTTGTGCCACCGGTTCACTGGAGCCCTCATACGTCCTTTTAGCAGCCGATCTTCCCGTTGAATTGGCCCATGGCTCAATTCGCTTCAGCTTGGGGCGTTACAACACAGAGGAAGAAATTGATTACGTATTAGAAAAAATGCCGCCGATTGTTAAGCGGCTAAGGGAGATTTCTACGATATGAGTAATAATTCACCCGTTTGGGTATATACAGATATAGTTAAAGATCACTTTATCCATCCCAGAAATGTTTGGGAGGATGACAACTGGGAGCCTGATGGGGCCGGCTTGGTAGGATCGATGGCTTGTGGAGATCAGATGCGGGTTGGCATCATGGTCGAAAACGACATAATTACCGACTTAAAGTGGCAAACTTACGGGTGCGCCAGTGCAATTGCCAGTACTTCAATGATGTCGGAGATGGTCATCGGAATGTCGATTGAAGAGTCTTACTACCTCACTCCTAAGTTGATAGCCGATAAACTAGGGGGACTGCCAAAACATAAGTTCCACTGCTCAGTACTCGGCGACAAGGCCCTTAGAGCAGCCATTGATGATTACTTAGAAAAGCAGGGTCGTGAAAACCCCTACCGGAAGAAGAGTGCTAAGGTCATCTGTGAATGTAAAAATGTGACAGACCACCAGATTGAAGACTTGGTTAAGAGCAAGCAGGCGACCACATTGGAGGAGTTAAAAGAGCTCACCGAGTACGGGACGGTCTGTGGCAAGTGCCAATTCAGAGTTCAGCGCCTCTTTGATGAGTTCCAACACCTCTACGGAGGCTAACTCAACACTCTAGTCTAAACTCACTCCCTCCAATAAATTCGCGAAGGAGTGAGTCACTGGGGACTAAATCGGAAGGGATAGGGTAAACATTCTCTAAGAACCTGAGGAGTCGCCTAGCCGTGGGATAGGCTTCGTAGGCGTCGGGTTTGACCGTCTTCAGTAGGGGCTCGGCATAGGGCTTAAGGACCGCCAGCTCGTACTCTAGAGCTGAGTTGACCATGATGTCGGCATGGTTTTGGTAGGGGAAAATGTGGCGGGTCTCTCCCCGTTCAACCGATGGCCACATCTCAAGGGTCATTTGAGCGGTTGTGCTCCGGGTTCTATTGTCCCGCACAATACGGCGTAGGATACGGTTGTCGGTCGTCGAAATACGGTTATGGTCATCTAAGTTAAGTTGCGTTAAGGCTGAGATGTAGATCTTAAAGAACGTCTTGGAATCCAAAGCCGGTAAGAGGGTGGGGTTGAGGGCATGAATCCCCTCAATAACCAATATAGTGTTCTGGGCAAGGGAGATTTTCTCTCCCTTGAAATAGCGCTGCCCCCCATTCTTAAAGTCAAAGCTGGGCAAGTCGACCTCTTTACCACCGTAAAGCTCTTCGAGGTTGTCCCTAAAGAGTTCTAAGTCGAGCGCTTCCAGTGCTTCCAAATCGGGTTTACCATCGAGGTCTTTAGGTGCCAGATCTTTAGAGAGGTAGTAGTTGTCTAGGGAGATCTGGATAGGATTAAAGCCCAATAGCCTTAACTGGATAGCCAACCGATAGGAAAAGGTAGTTTTCCCCGAAGAGGAGGGGCCGGCTATGAGGACAACTTTTACCCCTCCTTTATCGCTAATCATATCGGCGGTATCGGAGATTTTTCTGTGCTGCAAATCTTCGTTCATCCGAATAAAAGTCCTAATATCTTTTGAGCCACAAATCTGATTCATTGCCCCTAAGCTGTTAACCTTCAAGATCGACCCCCACAGTTTGTATTCGTGGAAAATTGAGAACAGCAGGGGGTTGTCTCTAAAGGGGGAGAGGGTGAGGAAGTCGGCGCTAAGGGGGTAGCGTAACAGCATCCCCCGCTCACCGTAAGGGCGCAGTTGCCAAACCTTCAAAAGGGCTGTAGAGGAAAGCAGTGGTTCATACGTGATATCTAAAAAATCTTGGCAACGGTAGAGTTCAACTTCTGCATCGTTCGTGTAATCCAGAAGGAGGGCGGTCCCTAGGTACCCCTTCTTTATGAAGTGTTCACGAGAGCCTTGGTAGGAGTGAACTTCGAGGGTAATGGGGAGGTCTGCCTCGATTAACTCTTTCAGTTTTTCGGTTAAAAGGGTGACATCATTTTTGTTGAGGGAGTATTTGCCGTCGTAATTAAAGTAAAAGCCATCACCAAGCGCATGGCCAATTACCAAACGGCGGTCGGGGAAAAGTATCTCACTAGCATATGCTAAAAGGTAGCTCAAAGTATGGCGATAGATCCTCTTGCCAATGTCGCTAAACATATGGACGGGAACGATAGTGGCATCTACATTCAACTTGGCACTAAACGGGAGAATCTCATTGTTCATCCGGACGGCAATTATAGGATTGTTTTCGTACAGTGGTTTTGGGGCGGTAACTTTGAGAATTTCAGTTAGCAAGGTATCGACAGTGGTACCGGAGGGGACCTCAATTCTCTGCTCCATATAAGTGATTGTAATTGTTCGCTCCATGGCATACCTCTCTAATAGTGAAGATTATAACGGGAAAGTCTTTGTTCTTAAACCCTCTATCTTTTTAATTGACAGGACTATATGCTAGAATGAGTTTAATGTAATTAGAGGTGGGGATGCCTAAGGATAAAGAGGGACAAAAGTATCTTCTCATTGATTTAAATACGCAAAAATGGGAATCATTGCCCCTTCCCAACGAGCTAGGAGGCCAGGCTTTGGCCTACCATTTGGTAGCTCTCTACCAGGCAGAGGGCAATCCCCTCTGTTTTGCGTTGGGCTCTTTAGCCGGTTCAGCCGTCCCCTGTACAAACACCCTCTCAATTGTGGGCAAAAGTCGGGAGAGTGCCACCTATGAGGGGGAGACCACTTGTAATCGCTTCAGCGCCTATTTAGCATCGAATCTCTGGCGGGCGATTGTCCTCATCGGAGAAGGGCGGAGAATGATGACACTGCGCATTGCCCCCACAGGGGTAACCTTTGAGGCCAATGAGCGAATTTTGGGTCAAAGCGTTCGTCAAATAACGGCAGATCTTAGAGGGGCCAGCGATTGTGGCGTTATAGCTATAGGACCCGCGGGGGAAAACGGGGTCATTTTTGCCTCAATTTTTGAACAGGACCTCCCTCTGGAGCGGTGGGGTTTTGGCTACTCCTTAGGGGAAAAGAATGTTAAAGCCATCGCTGTTGAGCGGGGCAATGCACACTTTAGCCCACACGACGGGCAAAAACTGGATACCCTTATTACGAAATTCAATCGAGTTTTGGATAAAAGTGAATATCTGGCAAACTTCAGGGAAGCGGGGGACCTTTTCCTGATGGAAGAGGCCTTGAAGAAGGGGTACTGCGGTATCCACAATGTTAGCCTCCGCACCGATCCTCGCCTTTTCCACCTAACCAGTGGTGAGATTATTAGGCGTTTTTCTCCGGTTGCCGATGGGTGTGAGCATTGCCCGGCGCTCTGCCGGCACCGCATTGGAACTATGCGCCTGCCTAACCTCTTGGAGATGATGGCGTTGGGGCCTAATTTGGGGAACTGGGACCCTAGTCAACTCTTTGAATGGTTTGAAGAGTGCTTAGCCTTAGGGTTAAACCCCATAAGTACCGGCGCTATCATTGGGTGGATTATGGCTGCCAGAGGCGAAAGGTTTTTAAACACCCCGGTGAAAGTGAAGTTTGGCCACCCTGGAGGAGTTAAAGAACTCATCCACCTGATAGGAGCGACTCTCAATGCAGGGGAAGAGATTAAAAAAGGGATTGTCTATTTAGAGGAGAATTACCTCAAAAAATCTCAACGACCTAAAATTGCCAGTCAGATTAACGGGAGGGTTATGCTACCAATCGACCCTCGAGGAGCTTGGATGGAGGCCCTCTTCATGGCCTTGGGAATCGATAACCTCAATGTGGGCGAGATTATCCAGCACTACCTTTCACCGAAGGGTACTTTTAGTAAAGCTGAGTGGACCGTAGTGGAGGAGAACTTGTTGGCTACGTTCAATAGCCTTGGGATCTGTAACCAATTACTGTCTCCCCTGGTTTTTGAAAAAAGCCGCCTCCCCTTTAAACAACTCTTCTTACGCTCCCCCCGGTTGGCCTATAAATGGCTCAGCACTAAACTGTTGAGATCTCTGGCGAGTGAAGTTTTAGGGAAGAAAATTTCTACAACCGAACTGATTAATATAGGGCGAAAAGCCCTTTATAAAAAACGGGAACTTAATGGTGAAGACAGAGAGCTCTCAATACCGGAAAGGTTTACCATCAACCCGGAGAGTAATCATCCTCACAAGAGTGTGGTCCCCTTCAGGGCTATGGCAGAACGCTATAAATTTTTAAGAACTTTGGATTACGTGAAGTATAGGAGGGGGTAATGGCTCCACTACGTGTCGCTTGCTGTGTGCTAATTTTGGTGCTGTTGAGTTCGCCTCTTATGGCCCGTCACCGACAGACGACTTTTGAAGCCACGATGTACAACGATAACCTAACGTTTGGGATGGGGGAGAACCCCGACGATTTACGCTCATACGGGATGAAGTTTATCTTTTTTCACACTAATGGGTGGGGTGTTGACCTTGAGTTTAGTGGACTCACCCATCGC
Organism: Sphaerochaetaceae bacterium; assembly: GCA_041676265.1. Classification (GTDB taxonomy): domain Bacteria; phylum Spirochaetota; class Spirochaetia; order Sphaerochaetales; family Sphaerochaetaceae; genus DUOJ01. The sequence continues at coordinate 17,502 of JBAYSE010000008.1, read as the reverse complement.
CAAGAAGACAAGCGATTTGATGAGATAATCTTGCAAGGGGGGTACCTACTCCACTTCCATTTGCAAACCAAGGCTATCGCTTCCGCGTACGATATACTCCTTCACGGCGGTTTAACTTTAGCGGGCGATTTTGGCTTTAAGGCCGTCCAAAATTTTATCCACGATGTCTTCAGTATTGAAGCCTTGGATGGAAATTATGAAGGGGGAGGGGAGCGCAAGATTCTGCCATTGATGGGCTTAAATCAAAAGTTTGAATTGATTAAAAACGCTCCTTGGTTTGAAAACTCTGAGCTCTTTTTCTGGGCAGAACTCAATACCTCGTACACCCCCACTTATATGGCTCAGGTCTATCCGAAGATATCGGTAGGACAACACACCCTCTCAAATAGTATGTTTTTAGTCGGTTTAGGGTACGCTTTCGTCGACATCTTGGATGATTGGGAGACCCACCATATCGTTGGAGAGATTGAGAGTGGCCTGATTCTCCACTTCAAAGGATATATTGGGTTGTTAACCTTTGGCTACAACTGGTACGTAGATGCAATGGAAGGGTATGGTGGCGTTGGCGTCCAATTAGTCTTTGACGATAAAACCGCCTGGCAACGGAGTGACCTCCTCCTCTCGGTGGGGCTAGCTATACCGAACACAATGACCACTGTTATCCTCCGTTACCACCTCTACAAAGATTTAGGGATTTACTTTAAAAATGCTTTTAAGATGACCCCTCTGGCCGATGATGGGCGTGTCAGGGAAAATTATTCAACTTGGCATACAGGCATCGACTGGGAAATTTCGAAGTGGGATTTTGGCTGGGCACGCCCCTTTGTGATGGGGGGCATTGGACTAAACCGCTTTTTGGTGATGGGCGATGGAGCTTCCGGTCGCCACCGCCTCTTATCTGAAGCCAAGTTCTCAACGGAGGCGGCGCTGGGCCTCAGGTTTTTTAACAAAGGAGAGTTCCAGTACCGGGGTAGCTCTTACGGCTTAGAACTCTCAGGGGGCTATCTGTTGAACGCTAATAAAGCTGTGGGCCTAGATGGTTATATCTTGAAGTTTGCTGAAATTTGGCGCCCCTATTTCAAAATAGCCTTCACAGTTGGCACTCTTCTGTAAGACTCAGCGTCTCTAGTACTTGCTTATCGACAAGACTCTTAACTTCAATTTTTTCCTTGCTCACAATAGCATAGCTAGGGGGCGAAGAGTCTCTGGGAGAGGAGAGAGAGCCGGGGTTTAAACAAATTGGTCCCCCTTTAGGATGTATTAAACGTGCCTTGTGGGTGTGACCACTTATAAAGAGGTCCCTCTCTGAGAGGCTCTGCGGGCAAGAGGTCCAATCGGAAATTAAATCTCCATGGGTTATGAAGAGTAACCTACCGTAAAAATCGACTGTGATATAACGGGGAGGCACTGGATAGTGAAAATCACAGTTGCCCTTCACGAGGAGGAGAGGTAGTGGCTCTAATAGAGAGGCGACGCGGTGCATGCCAACATCTCCGGCACAAATAAAGAGGGTTATGGCCTCCTCCTGAGCGTGAGCGAGGAGTGTTTTGAGGGCTTTAACGTCACCGTGGAGGTCTGAAAATATTAAGTATTTATCCATGATGATAATGTAGAGAAAGCTTAAGGGTGTGGCAAGCGTAAATTTTAGTTGTTAAGTTGCAACTCCTCATCTACAATCCATTAGAGGAGGATGGCATGAAAACTTTAAAACTGAAACTTTCAGATGGTAAGGAGTTAACCTATCGAGAATGGCTACCCGAGGGGGAGGTTAAAGGGGTCATCCTAATCTTACATGGGATGGCTGAACATGGCGCGCGCTACGCTGACTTTGCCAAATACCTCAACTCTCTCGGTTATGGCGTCTATGTACCAGACCATCGCGGTCATGGTCTGACAGCCGAAGAGGGGGAGTTGGGCTATTTTGCTCCTAAGAATGGCTGGCAGAGGGTCGTCGAAGACGCTTATGAGCTAGCCCAGAAAATTACGGAGGATTATCCTAAAAGTAAGCTCTATCTCTTTGGGCACTCTATGGGCTCTTTTTTAGCGCGGGATTTAATAACCCAGCATCCCAAGCTATTTAAGGCGGTGATACTAAGTGGAACAGGGGCATCTCAGGGCTTCTTAGGGGTGATTGGAAAGGGCATTGCTAAAACAAAAGCCCTTTTTAATGGCGGGCGCAAGCGTGACAAACTTTTAGATAAGCTGAGTTTTGGCTCTTTCTCAACCGCTTTTAAACCAATTAAAACTAAATTTGATTGGCTGAGCCGGGATGAAAAGATGGTCAAAGCCTACATAGATGACCCTCTTTGTGGGTTTGTCTGTACATCACAGTTCTTTGTTGACCTGTTAGAGGGGGTTAAGAGGGCCAACGACCCACGTCTAATGGCGAATATCCCCAAGAACTTCCCAATCTACCTCATCAGTGGCAGTGAAGACCCGGTGGGAGACTTTGGCAAAGGGGTGGAGAAGGTCTTGCAGCTCTATAAAAATGCCGGCTTGAAACGGGTAAAGATGGAGTTAATTGAAGACGCTCGCCATGAAGTCCTCAATGAAACGAACCGTAAAGAGGTTTATAAAGTAGTTGGAGAGTGGCTGAAATAGAGAAGTGTAACTTTGGTTGTCCCTTTCGGCTTTAGTTGTTAGGATGCGTAGTTATGAGAAAGGAAGATGAAACAAGGGAGCCCTCTAAGGTGAAGGGGGGCGTGTTGCGTAAATTGTGGGTCTTTTTGCAAACCTGGTACGGTAAGTTCACCAAAGATAAGATCACTATTCTCGCTTCGGGGATTGTCTATACTACCCTGATATCGATTGTCCCTTTTATCTCCTTCTTGATAGCGTTCCTCTCTTTGTTTAATGTCCTACAGCCCTTCTACACCCTTTTAGGGGATCTTTTCACCGGTGTCTTTGGAGCAGTGGCAGGGAATCAACTGATGGGGATGATTACCACCTTCAGTGTGAACGCCAACCGCTTAGGGGTGGTGGGACTCCTCTCTTTCATTATCACTTCGCTTCTGCTAATTAATAAAGTTTGGGCCGTTATAAACCAGATTTACCGCACGGCTGGCGGTAAAACCAACGTAGTTAAGCGGGCAGTTAGCTTCTTAACCATATTGGTGGTTGGTGCCCTCCTGTTTAGTGCCTACATTAGTGTGAAGTCTTTGCTGAGCTCTTGGATGGCTAAAATTCTGGGTTGGCAAACCTTCAACAATACCCCCATGGTAATTCTCCGCCTAATTGCCCCTTGGACTATTGGGTGGCTCTTCCTCTTCTTTATGATAATGGTGGCACCAAACGCCAAGGTAAACGGGGTTAGTGCCGCCATCGGCGGAGTTGTCGGTACCCTCGGGCTTTACTTAGTTAACCTCTTATTCTCCTCTATTATCTCCAAAGCCTTAAGTTACTCGGTAATCTACGGCTCCTTTGCCGCAATTTTCTTCTTCTTGCTCTGGGTCTACATTATCTGGATTGTGGTTTTATCGGCAGTCGAGGTGAGTTACGTCCACCAGTACCGCCCCGATAAAGGGGGGTTCTTCAAACCGGTCTCACCGGCTGAGCAACTGGCCAATGGAATTAATGTGATGATGGTAATTGGACAGAAGTACCGCCATCAAGGGGGGGAGACCAGAATCCGTGACATTAGCGACCGCCTGCTGATGAACGAGAAAATCCTCTTTGGAGTTTTGGACTTGTTGATGAAGAAACGGTTCATCTTGCCAACAAACAACATGCAGACGGCTTTTGTGCCGGCTCGCCCTTTAGATGATCTTAAAATTGTCGACCTTGTGGGTGCTTTGTATGGAGAGGTCTATTTAGAGCAAAATCTCGACACCATCGGGGACGCTATCGCTTCGCAAATTGATGAGAAGGGGATTAAAACTTTAGGCAACCTCTCGGTAGCCAACCTGATAGAAAGGGTCTAGCCCAGAGCAACGTCCAAAATCATCATTACCGTGAAACCTAAGATGTTACCGAAGGTGGCTAAGTCGGTTCCTAGATGCCCTTTTCCTTGCTGGCTCTCAGGAATCAACTCTTCAACTACTACATAGATCATTGCTCCGGCCGCAAAGGCGAGGGCATAGGGGAGGATGGCCTGCATACTGATTACCAGGGCTGCTCCAATCACCCCGGCAATCGGTTCCACTAAGCCCGAGGCTTGCCCATAGAGGAAGCTTTTGGTCATAGACAACCCTTCCCGCCTTAGGGGAATGGAAACAGCCGCTCCTTCCGGGAAGTTTTGGATACCGATACCGATTGCCACGGCTATGGCCGAAAGCGTCGTGACAGTTGAACCCTCTAAAGCGGCTGCTCCGAAAGCGACCCCCACAGCTAATCCTTCAGGGATGTTGTGAAGGGTAATGGCTAATACCAAAAGGACACTTCGGTGTAAACTGGAAGCGAGCCCCTCCGGTTTGTCACTCTTTTTTGAGTCGAGGTGCATGTGGGGAATTAATTGGTCGCTGAGCCATAGAAAGGCGGCACCTGCCAGAAAGCCGAGGGCGGCTACCAACCAAGCCGGCAGTCTAGAGCTGCCTTCGGCCATCTCAATCGCCGGTGCCAGTAGAGACCAGAAACTGGCAGCAATCATTACACCGCTGGCAAAGCCTAGCATCATGTTCAAGACATGTTGGCGAATTTCTTTGAAGAAAAAAACTAAAGCGGCTCCCAAAGCCGTCATACCCCAAGTTCCCAAGGTTGCCAACAGTGCCATCAGTACCGGTTTGTGCATTATAATTCCTCTTTTTACAATGATTTTCATCATAGGGAGGGTTACTAGGAGCGGTCAAGTAATTTTTCACAAAAAGTGTTATACTCTCCTGTAACAATTGTTGGGAGGCTCTCTCTATGGCATTGTTTCAAGAGATAGATACATTAAACTACCCGGCCATGCCAAACCCTCAAGATTATGATAAAACTACCAGCCGAGTCTGGTTATGGCCTGAGGCAAAAATTAAAGCAGTCGTTCAAAGGGATCCTACCAATGCCCACGGGGATGGCTACCTTGTCTTCCCCCTCTCCCTGACGGTTTTTGATCAAGATAACCGTCACATCTTAACAGTGGCCCTTCAACAAACCGATTTTAGGATGTTGGCATTCATGACCGGAGAGAAACTCAAAGACCTTAAGGGCGATAAAAAAGGGTACCTCTCACCAATTAATGTGGGAATCTACCGTCCACAGAAATATGAAGAGTTTGACCTCTTTGAAGAGATTGACAGCACGGAAGAGATGGTTAGCACTCTACTAGAGTTGGTGAGTGACGAGCTTGATTTATGGGAAGAGCCGGTGGTCTCTAATTTCTCTGCCTTCGCTTAAGCATCGACCCTAGTGCGGTCAAAAGGAATACTACCCCGGCTAAGACAACGACCATAGCCCCCACCGGGAAGTCGAGAACCCACCCAATTATCAAACCACCGATAGAGAAGAGCGAGGAGTAGAGCCAAGCTAATACCATCATGTTCAACATATTTTTGGCACTATAGCCGGCAGTTCCTGCCGGTAGGGTTAGCATTGCAATTACCATGACGATTCCCACATAGGTCTGTAAAAGTACCACAGCAATCGCAGTTACGCTCAATATAATGAGAAAGACGGCTGATGATGATATCCCTTTCACTTGGGCAAATTCACTGTCGAATGCTGAAGCCTCTAATTGGTTATAGAAACGGAAGACTAAAGCGATTACGAAGAGGTCCAAAAGGGCTAGCAGTAAGAGGTCCCGATTAGAGATTAAGAGGATGTTACCAAAGAGATAACTGGTGGGATCGGTATAACCAGGAGTTTTGGCCATAAAGAGGACACCAATGCTCATCCCGATAGCCCAAATAGCATTAATGACAGTGTCTTCCCTTTGTTGTGCTTTGAGGGAGACTATTCCGATAACCAGTGCGGCTAAGACGGCAAAAATTATGGCTCCCACAATCGGGGAGAGGTTGGCGACTTTCCCTGTGGCCGAGAGGAAGAGGGCCATCCCTATGCCCCCTAAGACGGCGTGACTGATAGCTCCGGCTAAGCCTGCAATTCTTTTCACGGTGACAACTGTCCCTAATACTCCAAAAAGGACCGATGAGAGGAGGCCGGCCAAGAGGGCATTCCTGAGGAAGGGGACCGATGAACTGAATAGAGCTGTGAAGAAACTACCCATTGGCCTCTTCTCCTTCGCTGTAAGAGCAGTCGTGATTAAGTGTGGTGTCGTGGAGAACTTTGAAGGAGTTTGCATCTATAGGTACAACTTCGTGTTGTACTACCTTGCGCCCTTTTTTATGGGGACCAAACTCGCCCACACAGAGGGCTCGATCGGTGAGGGAGGAGACGAAGCTTTTATCGTGGGTGACTATAAGGATCGTGGTACTCCCCTTTAGTTGCCCTAGGGCTTCAAAGAGGCGATTTTCACTTTCACTATCCATGTTGGAGGTGGGTTCATCTAGAATTAACATGGCAGGGGTGGCGACTAATGCCCTAGCTACCAAGACTCTGCGTCTTTGACCCCCTGAGAGGGCATTGTAGGGGCGTTTAGCCAATTCAAGGAGGTCCATGGTCTCTAAGGCTTGCTCAACGGCTTCTTTATCTGCTTGAGAATACCTTCTAGACAGAGGTGCAATCCTGCCAATTCTAACCACCTCATCCACGGCTATAGGGAAGGCTGGGTCGTAGCTGATGTGTTGCGGTACATAGCCAATCTTTTCCCGTCCGGCTTGGGTGGAGGTTCCAAATAGTTTAATAGAACCCTTATCGGGGGACTCTAAGGCGAGTATTAGTTTTAGGATAGTCGATTTACCGGCGCCGTTCGGGCCGACTAAGGCGACAAATTCCCCTTCGTGGATGTGGAAAGAGGCCTCTTCTAATACTTGAACAGGCCCATATGAGAAACTGACCTTGTTAAACTCTAAAATTACCGGCATGACTACTCTCCTCCTTGTAGGGTTAAGTAGAGGGTGTTCCCAATTAGCGCAATATTCTCCAGCCAATCGTAGGCTAGCGGGTCGAGCGGTAACACCTGAGCATTAATTGCTTTGGCGATACTTTGCGCTGAAGAGAGGGGGAATTGAGCCTGCACAAAAATGGCTCTGGTGCCCTCCTTTTTAGCCTCTTCGATGATAGCGGTAAGATTTTTAGCCGTTGGTTCTTTCCCCCCTGTCTCAATAGCTTTCTGAACTAAGCCAAACTCATCAAACAGGTAGCCAAAGGAGGGGTGGTAGACCAAGACATTACTCCCTTTCAGAGGGGCTAATTTTGTTTTTAGTGAGTCGAAGAGGGTGTCGATATCGGCGAGGAAGATCTCCAAATTCTTTTTGTAGATGGCACTGTTTTGCTGGTCGAAAGAGCTAAGGAATGCTTCTATGTGGCGGGCCATGATTTTCATGGGTTCCCGTCCTAGCCATGAATGGCGGTCAATTTCACTGTCGTGGAGATGATCGGCTGCACTGTGCTCTTCTAAAGAGCGAAACGTAACCCCCGCCGTCCCATCTATAATTTTCAGCCGGGGGTAGAGAGAGGCGATTTTGGGCACTAGGGAATTTTCAAAATCGACCCCGGAGAGGACCCAAGCATCGCTCTCATTTAACAGGGTCATTTGGCGGGGGTTCATCTCCCAGTTATGGGGGTTTTGACCGGGACCAACTAAAACGACTGTCTCGACCAACTCTCCACCAATGCGGTTGACGGCATACTGTTGAGGTAAAATGCTGAGAGCTATGAGGGGTTTACTTTTCTCCCCTTGGCGCTCACCTGTACCACCGGCACTGACGAGGGCTAATGTGACTAATAAAATAAATACAAACAGCGCAATTTTTTTATTCATTAGGGACTCCACTGTTAAATATAGTGGCGCTAGAGGGCAAAAGCAAGCATCCTTACTTCATAGAGATTGAACTAGTTGAATCATATTTCAAATTTATATGCTACAATTGCCTCAAGGTGAGTTTGTATGAAAATTTTAGCCTGTAGTGATATCCATTTAGGGAGAATTTGCGCTGTCGAAGGGGGAGAGTTGTCGGGTTCCTCTGCTTGGGAAGCGGTGGTTGAAACCGCAATAACTCAAAAAGTCGACCTCCTCGTTATCGCTGGAGATATCGTAGACAAAGATAAGTTTTGGTTTGAAGCCTATGGTCCCCTTCTAAGGGGTTTTGATCGCCTCCATGAAAAAGAGATAGCCATTATTGCTGTAGCCGGCAACCATGATGCTTCTATCTCGGTCAAACTAATTAATGAAAAACCCTATGTGAGAATCTTGGGGATAAATGGGACTTGGGAGGCTCTAGATTATAATGGGGTGCGCTTTATTGGGTGGTCATTCCCCTCCTCATATTATAGTGAAGATCCCTTCGAGACGTTTCCGGAGGAGTTTCTGGACACCGATTTACCGGTTTTAGGGGTTCTGCACTGTGAAGTGGACGGCAACTCCCACTACGCTCCGGTGCCCGCTTACCGCTTTAAGCCACCCGCTCTGTGGATCCTGGGACACACCCACAAGAAGATTGTCGAAGAGAGTTATATTAACTGTGGCTCCCCCTTTGCCCTCGACAGAAGCGAAACCGGAGACCATGGGGTTTTTCTGATTGAGCAGGAGGGGGTCCATTGGGCTCCCCCCCGATTTATCTCTCTGACCCCCCATCGCTTTGAAAAATGCCCTGTTGAATTGGATCAATCGACCACCAAAGAAAATATTGAGTCCTACATTAATGCCGCAATTCGTAAGGCGGGGGAGGGTGTTGCCGCTGAAAGTTATAGTGGAAAACTATTTTGTCGTTTAACTTTTACGGGAAGGGTAAAGCCTGAGCTAGAGCTTAATAAGGTGTTGAAAGATGAGGATCTCAATCAACTGGAGCTCAGTATCAATCCAACCTTACAGGCTTCACCGGTGGGCAAATACAAAGACGCGACTCAGCTGGTCCTTGATCTTCAGAGAATCGCAGAGGGGGTAGGCATAAAAGCACTGCTAGCCAACCAGCTACTCAACTTTAACGAGGAGAGTCCCCTCTACGGTCTACTGGCAAAGGTTATAAAATCTAGCACCAACGAGCCGATCTTCCAAGATCTCGGTGAAGCCGGGCTCTCGGTCGAAGAGCTGTTTAATGTAGCGGGGCAGAGACTACTGCGGGCAATGGTTAATCAGGGAGAGGGCAATGAGTGACAGATACTGGATCAAAGATATTTCAATAACCCGTGCCCCCGGATTTGTAACGCGCCGGTTTTATCCGGTTGAGGGCTTATCTAGCCAGTTAAATGTAATTTGGGGACCTAATGGTATCGGTAAGACCACGCTTGCCAAGTGTATGCGTTCGGTCCTTTGGCAAAGAGATAAGAGTGGAGAACTAACAGTGACGGCTCTTGTTGAAGGTGACAAGAGTAACTGGAGATTAGATTTAAGTCAAAAGAACTTAGTACAAAGGCGCCTCTCTGATAATACTATAGCCGAGCTTGCCGGGCGTAACGACTCAATGGAGAGCTCTTATTGGCTCTCCCTAACCGATTTAATACGAGCCGAAAATTACAAAGATAGTTTTCACGAAACTCTTTACCAAGAGCTCCATGGTGGCATCGATTTGAAGAAAGCTACTGATGATGCCGGCGCCATAAATAAATTTTCTAATCGGAGACAGGCTGAATATAAAGCCGTCGAAGACTCTAAAAAAAAGATAACAGAGGGGCAGAAGAGGCAGCATGAGCTAGAGCAACTTGAAAAGAAGATAGCTAAAATTAATAAGGATTTAAGGGAAGGAGAGTATTTTAAAGGGGAGGTTACAAAGTACGAGAAAGCGCTGGAAGTTGAGCAATCTTTAAAACATCTTGAAGCTCTGCAACAAAAACTGGGTGATTTTCACCCTAAAATCGGTAAAGTTGAGACCACTTCTTACAACTCTTTGGTTGAATTACAAGAGCGGCTTACTGAGAGAGAAAATGAGTTAACTTCGGTTATAAAAGAGGTAGAAGAGTTAGAAATTGGTCTAAAAGAGAGTGGTATTAGTGCTGAACAAATCGGTGAACATGCCCTACTTAATCGGGTGAAAAACAGGCTTAAAGAGCTACAAGAGGCCCACGGCGCACTTCAAGAGTGTGCTAAAGAGCTAGCTAAAAGCCATAGCCGTGAAGCGGGGTGGCGTTCAGAGCACAGTTGGCTTACCGCAGAGTTACCTGATGGGGAGAAACTTAAAAACGCCGTGGGGCAGCTGAAGCAGCTATCTCAAATGTATGAGCCCTTAAAGGTCCGTTTTGCTGTTTCCCAAGAGCTTGTTAAACAGTTGGGACCAATTGAGGAGTCTACGGATGAACAAGAAAAACTTGAGATTCTCAGGCAGAGGGTTGCAGACACCATATCCACGACCAGCGGAGAAACAAAGACTCGCTTTTTCAAGATTAGGGCCCTGATTGCTTCGGTAATAACTGCCTTGTCGGTCATCTTAGCCCTTACTTTAGCGCCGTGGTATTCCTTAGGCTCTCTGTTGGGAGCTTTAGTTCTCCTAATTTCAAAAAAAGACAAATCGAGCTCTGATTTAACTAAGCTTAAAAAAGCTCTCCAAGCGACTAATTGTCAAGAGCCACCGACTTGGGACTTAGAGGGTTTAGGGGATCTTTACCTGGAAGTCGCTAAGCGGTTGGTAGACTTAAACAGCTTGAAAGCGAGTAATCGGCAAAGAGAGGTTGCCCTTGAGAATTTGGAAAACGACCGGAAAGAGCAGCAGGGTTGGATAAATCAGTGGCGTGAGGCTTGCCTCGATTTAGGGTTAATGGGCGAACAAACCTTTTTAGAGGGTTCTCAGTTCTTCCATTTCTCTCAACATCTCCTTAAATGGTCAGAATTGCGCAATGACCTCTCGGAGAAAGAGGGGAGTTATAAAGAGAGTCAGTTGAAGTATGCCGATGCTTTCGAAAAGCTGGCAAAAGTTATCCAGAAGGAGAGTGGATCCTACACTGACTTGTTTAGTGAGGCTGAAAGTTTTATTGGGCGGCTTGAAAATGCCCACCAATTAACCCGTGATTTAGAGAGCAGAAGGCGAGAAAAAGCTAAAATAGAAGCCGATCTTCAAGAGAGACAAGCTAAGCAAAACAGATTTTTAGAGGCTTTGGATTTTTCAGTCGACGAGGTCCTACTGTTGAAAGAGCTTTCAGAGCAGAAGAGTCGGTGGAACGATCTAAATAGTGAACTGAGGGCTACCGGCAATCAGATAGCACAGTTTGAAACTAATTTCCCTTTAGTGGTTGAAATCGCCAAAAATCAGAGTAGAGAGGCGCTTGAAACAGAATTAGTAGCGTGGCGCGAAAAGGTGGAATCACGCGAAGAGCAGAACAAAGAGCTGGGGAAATTTAACCGCGATTATGAACGCCTCTTAGAGAGTTCCGCTTTAGCGCAGGCCGAAAGGGAACATCATTTCGCCCTTGAGGAGTTAGAGCAGCTTAGAGAGGAACAGTTGGTAGGGATGGCGGTCAATATTTTGGCGGAACATCTAGAGCAACAATCGCAACAAAGCAGCAACTTAGAGGTATTAAATAGAGCTAAAGGGTGGTTTGAGAGGATCACAAATCGCCATTACAGTGTTGGTATAAATCGAGATGGGTTTTTTGCCAGAGATTTAATTGGTAAAAACAACCTCACTTTAGAGCAATTATCTGATGCAACCCGCCTGCAACTGTTGTTTGCCGTCCGCATGGGTTTTATAGAACAGCAAGAGCTCTCCGGTAATAGAAGGTTTCCCATCTTTATGGATGAGCTGTTAGCCAACAGCGATGATGAACGGGCTCTCACCATCATTGAAGCAGTCAAAGAAATTGCCAAAGAGCGCCAAGTTTTCTACTTTACAGCACAGGGTGATGAGGTTGAGAAATTCAGAGTTCACGCTAAAGAGGTCTTTAATGAGATCGATTTAGAGGCAGTTCAAAGAGTTCAAAAAGCGAGTGCAACCCCCTTGATAAAATTTAAACCTTTAGAACAGAGGGTGAGTGAACCCTTAGACGATTACTTGGCTTATGGTAAGAGCCTAGGGGTAGCGGGAGCTTCACTATGGGAAGAGATCGCCCAACTTCACCTCTGGCACGCATTCTTGAGTAGTCAGGAGCTCTATAGACACCTACAGAGGGGCTACTCTCTGATTGGTCAACTTGATTCAAAACAAAGGGCAATTGAACTTATGGAAAAAGCCCAAGAGTTAGCACGTCAGGGACGCACTAGAAGCATCACTGTCGAGGACTTACGCCATGCTCCGGTCAAATTAAATCAAACTGCCGGATACTGGACTCAGCTGGCGGATAAAGCGACCTCCGGGAACACTCTAGTTGAAGCCCTCGAAGAGGGGACAATCAAGCGACTCCCTACAGAACTGAAGGAGGAGCTCATTGATTATTTGAAGGAGAACAGTTTTGCTTCTACTGAGGAGGCGTTGACGAAAGGCGATATCATTAATCATTTGATACACAGTGATCAGATTGTGGCAGGTTCAGACGAATACAAAATTGTGGAGCGCTACATAGAACAGATTATTTCGAATTAATATCGCAAGCTATATTGATTAGGATTATTTATCTCTATAGAGTGATTTTGTGAATAAATCCAACACCTTTAAGAATATGCTTTTGCTCTATCGTGGGTTGCCTCGACCGGTCTATGTTCTATTTTTTGCAACGGTAATTAACGGTGTTGGAATATTTGTCTACCCCTTTCTAGTCTTATTACTAACGCAGTATTTGGGTTATAGTGATGCTTGGACGGGTCTTTTTCTCTCTTTCACGGCCTTTGCTTACCTGCCGGGTTCCCTTTTGGGAGGAAAGTTAGCCGACCGAATAGGGCGAAAAAAGGTGATGGTGGCCGGACAACTCCTAGCCAGCGCCATGTTTGCTGTGTGTGGTTTTTTGGGCCCATCCAAACTGGTACCGCTATTTATCCTTTTAAATTTAGCGTTTGATGGTATTACCGATCCGGCAAGGGGGGCTTTACTTACCGATGTTACCAACCACACTAATCGCCAAGCGAGTTTTTCTCTCACCTATTTGGGGCATAACTTAGGCTTTGCTTTTGGCCCTATTTTAGCCGGTCTTCTGTTTTATAGAGCTCCACAGTGGCTCTTCTTCGGCAACGCCATAGCGGCTTTCATTGCTACTCTGTTTGTGATAGGTAACGTCCCTGAGTCAAAACCGGATCAAAAGGCGATTGAGGAGAGTCTCAAAAGTGATAATGCTGAGAAAGCGGTCGAAGGGGGTCTGTTTAAGGCTCTTTTGTCGCGTCCAAGGCTCTTAATTTTTGCCATTTGTGCTACGTTTTATAGCTTTGCCTACGCCCAGGCGCTCTTTGCCCTACCTTTGTACACTACCGCCCTGTTTGGGCAAAAAGGGGCGGCCTTGTATGGACGGATGATGTCTATCAATGCAGTGGTGGTTGTCTTTAGCAATACTTTTCTAGTGATGGCTCTCCGTAAAAAACATCCTCTGAGGAATATCGCAGTAGCCGGGATCTTTTATACAGTTGGGTTCATGTGTCTTGGGTTTGCCTCCTCCGTGGCGTTACTGTATCTGTTAACCATTACATACACCCTTGGCGAGGTGATGGAGGCGACAAATAGCCAGTATTACATTGCGAATAATACCCCGTTGAATCATAGGGGGCGCTTTAGTGCTGTTTTCCCCCTTATAATGGGGTTTGGGCATGCCATAGCCCCTCTGGTGGGGGGTGTGGTAAGTACCCACTACGGTCTTAAGCCCCTTTGGCTTATGGTGGGAGTGACTGCTTTTATCGGTTCAGTTGGTATTTGGGTGCTCTACTGGATTGAGGCTAAAAAAAAGAGTTAGGCAAAAAGTCTAATAAAAATTGAAATGAATCTAAAAAATCTATACACGCCGCCTAATTTACTATAGAGTAAACGCAAATATTAACTGCCTTTAAAAATTAAATTAGATGCAGTTGGTAAAGGAGCCTAGCTCTGGTTCCAATCTTTTAAATATCAGTGCAAGTGATAGTGAAATGGTAAAAAATGGATTGAATAGTAACATTCTTTTATCTGATATTGCCCGTACGCTAATTACTTCGACCACCCTCGGTGAAAAGCTAAACGCCATTTTAAGTCTTACAGGGAAAGCTCTTAATGTTAGCCGCGTCTATATCTTTGAAGATGATTTGCAGAATTTGGTTACCAACAACACCTATGAGTGGTGTAACGATGGGGTTTATCCGGTCATTGATACTCTCCAAGGGGTACCCTTTGAAGTGGTTAAGGAGTGGTACGATATAATTGGGACGCAGGGCTACATAAGTGCCCATGATATCCAACAATTACCCTCTTCGATCATAAAAGTGTTGGACCCACAGGGGATAATCTCAATTATTGTCTTTAAACTGAACTTACCGGAAGGTGGCACAGGTTTTGTGGGATTTGATGAGTGTCGGGAACACCGGCACTGGAGTGAGTACGAGATAGATGTACTGCAGGCAATTAATGGGATTATTACCTCAATTTATGAGAATGAATACTTAACCAAAAAACTGCACGACAGTACCAATAATTTCTACAACATGTTTAACAGTATTACCGATTTTATGTTTGTCGCCGACCTAGAGGGGTACGTTATAGAGGGGAATGCGGCACTACAAGAGCGAACTATCTTTAGAATGCTGAAAAATCAGGGTAAGCGAGTCCATATTTTCGATATGCATCCTGTGAAATATAGAGAAGAGGTTAAAAATATAATCGCTCAGATGCAGAAGGGAGACAGTGATACTTGTAATCTGCCAATATTAGGCTCTGATGGTTTTGAAATAGAGGTCAACACCAAGGTTTGGAAAGGGTCTTGGGATAATAAAGAGGTCTTTTTAGGGATCTCAAAAGATATTTCCAAAGAGGTTGTCGCTTTAGAGATGTTTAATAAACTCTTTGACGGCAACCCCCTTCCGGTCTTGGTTGTCGATGTTGAACGACGCCGCATCACCAGAATTAACAACTCTTTCGAAGAGGTTTTTGGCTACACTATCGAGGACCTAACAGATTTAGATATAGCTGACCTCTACATCTGGCCTGATCAAGAGTACGCTAAAATTTTCCTTGAGCAGTTTACAGTCAGCCAAAATATGGTATCTAACCCTGTTACCCTTAAAAGGAAGAATGGGCAATTGCTGAGCGGAGTGACCTCGTCAACTTCGATTGTTATCCATGGGAAGAATCAGGTAACGGCCGTTTTTACCGACCTTAGTGAACAAATTGAATTACAAGAGCGGTTAGCGGAACAAAAGCAACGCCTGGAACATATCATTACTTCGAGTGAAATGGGGACTTGGGAGTGGGACTTAGAGACTAATGAGACTATTTTCAATGAGAAATGGGCTGAGATGGTTGGCTACAGATTGGAGGATCTTGAACCTACAACCATCCAGGTGTGGCGCAATCTACTCCATCCGGCCGACATAAGCCGCGCTGATGCAGACCTCGCTAAATATTTCCAAGGCAAGGGCCCTTACTACTCAAATGAGAGCAGAATGCTACATCGGGACGGCTCTTACCGCTGGATTTATGATACTGGGAAAGTGGTGGAGTATACCAGTGAGGGTAAGCCCAAGAAAATGTTTGGCTCTCATCTCGATATCACGAAAATAAAGATGACTGAGCAGCAACTCTTTGAAGCTAAACAGAAAGCAGAAAAAGAGAGTATCAACAAGAGTCAATTTTTAGCTAATGTAAGTCATGAGATAAGGACACCAATTCACACAATGCAAGGGATTACTGAACTGTTGGCTAAAACAGCCCTCACCGATAAGCAGAAAACGTATGCCCTCTATTTACAGCAATCTTCCAATATTCTGTTAGAGACAGTCAACAATATCTTAGATTTCACCAAAATTGAGGCTAATAAAGTTAGCTTACACAACCAGAAGTTTTTCCTTAACGATATTGTCGACTCCATCATAAATTTATTTGCTTTCAGGTTTGCCCAAAAAGAGTTAGCACTTTTTGTTGATGTAGACCCGTTGACGCCCCTCGATTTATTTGGCGATTACCATAAGTTGAGCCAAATTCTACAAAACTTATTGAGTAATGCCGAAAAATTCACCCCCGAAGGGAGTGTTACTCTAAAAATTGAACCTCTGAATTACCTCGCCGGGCGAGTTGACCTTAAATTTTCAGTTACCGATACGGGGTATGGAATTGATGCAAATTTGATTGAGAAGATCTTTGATTCCTATGTCCAAGACCACAAACTAATGGCCAAAAATGTTACTGTAGGTAGTGGTCTGGGTTTATTTATCGTGAAACAGCTTGTTGGACTACTGAACGGGGAAATCGGTGTTGACAGCACCATTAATAAAGGTTCCACTTTTTCTGTCACCCTTCCCTTTGCCGTCAATTCCGATTTTAATACAAAACTAATTTTTGACGAGAGGTTAACCAAGCAGAATTTCCAGATTGTTGTTGATGAAGGGGGCACCGGAGAAATAATTAAGAGGGCTTTTAAAAAGCTGGATTTGAGATGTGGCAGTATCGAGCAGGCTATTAGTCGGGAGGCAAGCGACCCCATTATTGCCATCATTGATTGGGAGTCTGCCATTCGAGATAGGCGAATTAAATCAATTGAAGCCAAACTTGAGGCGTCAGGCGACAAAGTTTTCTTTATCGTGCTTAGCTCTGTTATGACATTGGAGCAAGAGGTTAGACAATTTTTAGGGGCAAAACTGCTCCATATTATACGCAAGCCGGTATATGCAATTCCCCTATTGAATGTCATTATAGGATTTCTAAATGTCATTGACTCGGTTTCTTCACAGGATAAAATCAAGATCGATGCGCATAATGGTGCTCTTCTTCTAGTGGAAGACCATGCTATCAATCGGGAGATTACGTATGAGATTTTGCACGCAGCCGGCTATGAGGTTGATTGTGCTGAAACGGGGGAATCGGCTTTAGAAAAACTCAAAAACAGATTATATGATGTTGTACTTTTAGACATTCAACTCCCCGATATCGATGGCTTTGAGGTGGCAAGGCGTATCCGTACCCAATTAAACAGTGATGTGCCCATAACGGCCTTATCGGCACACGCCCAATGGGAGTACGAGAAGAAAGGCAGAGAGGTAGGCATCAACAACTACCTCTCTAAACCGGTAAGTCCCACCTCTTTATACCGGGCAATCGATAGTTTAATTTTTGCCAAAGGGCGTAGGGTTACAAAAGAAGTTAGAAACGAGAATATTGGTGTTGAGTTTGAAGACTTAGGGATAGATTTTAACGCTGTGATGGAGCGTTACCAGTCAAAGATCGCTATCTATTACAAGCATGTCAAATCTTTCACCATTGAACTGAACAGTTTCTTAACTGTTCTTAAAACAGGGAGTGTGGACAAAAAGACTATTTTGTCTAAACTCCACTCACTAAAAGGGGTGGGAGCCAATTTGGGGATGACACTTTTAAGGGAGAGTATTGCTACTCTAGAAGAGGAGATCACTAAAGTGCACGATAGCACCGCTGTATTGCCACAAATAGTTGAATCTCTGCTGAACTATAGCCAAAATGCCCAGGCTTTACTGGAAAAACT
>JBAYSE010000007.1:0-24640 GCA_041676265.1 Sphaerochaetaceae bacterium | reverse complement strand
CCTCTCTTTAGGAGGAGGCAGCCCTATGCGCGCCCCCCAATAGGAGAACTCATCTTTCAAATCTAAAGTGGCACTCGTGCAAATTACACTCTGCAAATCGGCGAAAATTGAGTTCTGTAGCGACTGGGCAATCGAGAGGGGGGAGACGTGGGTGACCACCCCCTTCTTACCATTGAAAGATTCTACCCAATAGACAAATTCCCCATTGCGACAGAACTCTACAAATTTGGCTAAAGCTAGAGCTGACCCTTTAATGCGCGTAACATAGACCGAGGCCTCCTTTGAGCGGTGGGTGAGTTCCTCAGGGATAGCGCTTCTCTTTATAAGGGAGTTCGTTAAATTAATCAAATCATCACAATACCCATTTAAGGTCTTAGATAGGAGTTTTAACGCTTGAAAAGCCTCTTCATGGTGCGGTTGAACCAATAGTGAAGAACTTTTAAACTTACCCATCACGGCCTGTAAAAAAGTCTCTATAAGGGCAACGGTTTCATCTATCAAAATAAGGGCTTTATCGATATCACCGGCGCTATCGGCAGAATCACTATACTGGGCTAACTCATCGATTACACCTTTTCTACCCCGCTGTTTACCCACCAATCTTCCGCTTAGGCGCAAAATTTCACGGCCACTGTAGGAGATTGTGAAGAAATCGGTGGCATTGCGCTCTATATTATGAGCTTCATCGATTACCAAGTGTTCGAAGGGGGGTAAAATAGCCTCTTCACTGTACGGCAGACCATCTAACAAGCGCACTTGGGCATCGCTAAAGAGGAGATGGTGGTTAGTTATGATAAGTGCCGCCTCACTGGCTTTTTTGCGCGACTTGAAGAAAAAACACTCTTTGTTATAGGGACACCGGTAGGCTGCACATAAATCGGCATCACTGCAGACTTGCGACCAAAGTTCTTCACTAATCCATACCGGGCATTCACTGCGGAGACCGGTTTGTGTCTCCCGACTCCATTTTTCTAATATACCCAGTTCACTCGACTCATCACGGGCTAAAAGAGGTTCCTCACTCATCTTCTCCTGAAGGCGTCGAATGCAGAGGTAGTTGCGCCTGCCCATCACCAGGGCAATATTACAGCGGTAATTTAATATTGAGAAAAGCTGCTCTATATCTTTTTCGTAGAGTTGCCGCTGTAAATTGATGGTACTAGTGGCAATAACACTCTTTTCGCCGGGATGAGCCAAGGACCAGAGAAGGCTGGGAACCAAGTAGGCGAAAGACTTACCGATGCCGGTACCCGCCTCAATGGCTGCTATGGCCCCCTCTTCGAAGCTTCGAGCAACCGTTAAGGCCATAGCCAGTTGCCCTTCTCGAAATTCGTACCCTTCGAGGTGTTGGGCCAAGAGTCCCCCTTCATCAAAGATCGTGTAGATTTCACTCTTGTCCAATCTGGTAATCCTCAATTTTACGGTAGAGGGTCTTTCGCGCTAACCCCAGTGTCTCGGCTGCTTTCGATTTATTGCCCCCTTCTGCGACTAATGTGGCAATTATTAGGGCCTTTTCAGCCTGTTCCAGACTGGTGCCCACCGGTATAATCACCCGCTCTTCAAGGCTGGCACTCTTAATAGCGGCCGGCAGGTCATCTAAGTCGATTAAAGGCTGACTGGCCAAGACAACGGCACTCTCTACACAGTTACCCAATTCTCGAATATTTCCAGGCCAATCGTAGGCCAACATAGCTGAGCGCGCTTGGGTAGTGAACCCCTCTACTTTGCGTTTATTGCGCTCATTGAAACTCTCTAAGAAATGGGCCATTAAAAGGGGAATATCTTCTCTCCGCTCCCTCAATGGAGGCACTTCAAGGTGAATGACATTCAAGCGGTAGTAGAGGTCCTCCCTGAAGCGCCCCTCCTGAACCTCTTGTTTTAGATCTTTGTTAGTGGCGGCTATCAGTCTAACATCAACCGTGATTGTCTTCTCACCCCCTAGGCGTTCAAACTGGCGCTCTTGAAGGACTCTAAGGAGTTTTACTTGGGTCATTTGGCTTAAATCGCCAATCTCATCGAGGAATAAAGTCCCCCCGTCAGCCAATTCAAAACGTCCTTTACGGGGGGCAACCGCGCCACTGAAGGCCCCCTTCTCATGCCCAAAGAGTTCATCTTCCAAAAGGGTTTCGGCAAAAGAGGCACAACTGACTTTAACAAAGGGTCCCGAGGCCCTCCCCGAGAGGTGGTGAAGAGCATCGGCAACCAACTCTTTACCAACGCCACTCTCTCCCGTTATTAATACACTGGCATTAGTGTCGGCGATCTGGCTGACGGTGTCCATAAGGCGCACCATCCTTTCACTTTTACCGATAATCTTGTCGTAGCCACTTTGGCGCTTTAGTTCAGCCAACTCCTTCTTGAGAAGGGCATTTTGTTCATAAAGGTCGAGGCTACTGAAAGCCCGTTTAATGAGGAGGAAAAGGCGGTCTAGATTGAGTGGTTTGGTTAAAAAGTCAACCGCCCCGCTTTGCATCGCTTCGACTGCCGCTTCGATGGTCCCATGACCGGTTAAGATAACTACCGGCATAGTGGGATAGGCAGCCGCGACCTTTTTTAAAAGTTCTTGCCCATCCATTTTGGGCATTTTGAGGTCGGTAATGAGGAGATTGATATGCTCCTTACTAATAATCTGCCAGGCTTCATCTCCATCAGCGGCTAAAAGGACGGTATACCCCTCATCTTCCAAAGCTAATTGGAGACCTTGGCGGATATTCTTCTCATCGTCTGCTACTAAAATTTTTCTTTTCATAGTGTTTGGCTCGCCTCCAAAGCTAATCTCTCAGAGGTGGGCACCGGGATTGTAATCGTAAAATTGGTCCCTTCTCCCTTTTTACTCGAAACGCTAATTTCGCCGGCGTGTTCTTTGACTACCTTGAAAACCATCGTTAAACCTAGCCCTGAACCACTGGCCTTAGTGGTGAAGTAGGGTTCAAAAATCTTGGCCATAGTCTCTTCATCCATCCCATGCCCTGTATCTTTCAGCATAATAGCTACCTGGTCTCCTAGTAGTTTTGTGGTTACCGAGAGGACCCCTCCCCCCTCCATGGCATTCATCGCGTTCTTAATTATATTTAACAAGGCTTGCTTTAATAGGTTCTCATCAAGGCGGAGTTTCGGTAGAAACTCCTGCAAATGCCGCTTGATCGTGATGCCCTGTTGCTCCAATTCGTGGGAGACAAAGTTCAATACATCATTAATGACATCGTTCACATTCTCTAGCCTCAGGCGCACATCCATGGGTCGCACCGCAAAGAGGAAATCGACCACGATGGCATTCAGCCTCTCAATCTCTTCATCAATAACATCGAGGTAGCGTCTTGCATCCCTGATGGTCAAGCTCTTTTTACGTTCAAATGCTTTACGCAAGAGCTGGAGATGAATCCCTATTGAAGCTAAGGGGTTTTTAATCTCATGAGCCACCCCGGCAGCTACCGTGGTAAGGGAGGCTAAACTCTCAGAGCGGTGCAGGCGTGACTGTTGCCGTTTTTCTTCTGAGATATCGCGAACAAGGAAAATAAGGCGATTGCCCGAATCTTGCTCAAAAACAGGGTCAAGTTCACTCGTAAAAGCTGAAACACCGATTAAAATGGTGCGCACCCGCTCTCCGTGTTGGTAGGAGAACTCTTTTTCATACTCCTGTTTAGCTTCAATCGTATTGAGGGACTTCAACATAAAATTAGCGATATCGGGATCTGCTAAGGCGTACCTTAGACTTGTCCCCTCCGTCATAGGCCGCTCTAAGGGGATTAACCGCTTAGCAGCATCGTTACAATTTAAGACTCTTCCTAAATCGTTGGTTACCACGATACCTATCTCTAATTTTTGTAAAACGAACCCCATAAGTTCGTTTTCTGAACCGAGAAAACGGACCAAGGTTTTAAATTCTTCACTACTGAGTTTTTCTATCTTGTTAAAAGCTCTTCTGATAAACTTATTCATCAATCCTCACGTAAGCGGTAATAGAGAGACTCTAACAACAGCTTACTACTCTGGTTGTAGAGCATCCCCGCTTCAAAAGCTTCCTTCACCCCTTTAAGAAGTTTTAGGCTTTTTGGATTACTCAAAACATTAGCCTTCCGCTTCTGAGCAATTTCGTCAATCAAGGCCTCTTTAAAGTAGTCAATCATAGCGTTTCCATCAAGTTTAACACACAGTTCAGCTAAAGCTCTATGGTCGAGCAACTGAGCATCTAGAAAACTCTTGGCATCCGCTTTGAGCTCATCTGTCGCAATATTAGCCCACCGATACACCTCTGCTTTCACCCCGGCAATAGCCTCTAGGTGGTGGTGTTGCACGCGGCTTAAAATAGTGGAAAGCAGACGAGAGGGCTGCTCACTGATGAGGATAATGTAGGTTTGGCTAGGGGGCTCTTCTAAGAGTTTAAGGAGGCTGTTATGACTCGCTAAGGAGCTCTGCTCGACCCCTTCTAGGATGAGGAGGCGCACTTTGGAAGTGAGGCTAGTTAAGCGACAGTATTGCCCGAGAGCGCGCACCGTATCGATTGTTAGGGGGGCAATACGGCGTTCCATTGGTTTAAGCAGGCGTCTTAGCTGTTTTTCGTAATCAAGGTATTCTTCTACCGGAGCATCCTCAAGTGAAAGTAATAGTTGGTCCAGCTCACCCACATTCTCTAGATTGGATCTTACCTGTGACTCACTTAAAAGGGGCCGCACATTAAAACTAAGCTCCTTAAGGCTCTCCTTCGTCCTCTGGGTCTTAAATCTATTTAAGGCCGCCTCCAGGCGGACTTGGTAATTCCGGTTGCCTGCGTAAATTACATTAGGGGGGTTAAAGTACTCGAAAGAACGACATGCGGGGCAAGAGCACCCCTCTTCCCCTTTTAATTCACATGAGAGCGCCCGTGCCGTTTCGTAAGCCAATGTCAGGCGACCGGCAAATTGTGGTCCTGAAAATAAGAGGGCGTGGGGCAATCGCCCCTTCTCAATTTGACGAGACAAAGCATCGACCACTAACGGGTGGCTAGGGAGAATATTTTTAAACATTCGCGAGCAACCCCTTAATAAAACTCTCACCATGTGGCATGAGGGGCCCAATCACTCTCGTAATTAAGAGCGAGGAGTTAAAGTAGTCACTAAGATCGAAGAATTTTTGCAAGTTTAGCAGATAGATAATCACGGCAACTACGACTAAAGCCTCACCTACCCCCAACGCCGCACCTAAAATATGGTCAAGGAAACTTAAGTGGAGGGTCTCAAGGGCTGAAGCTAATAGATTTCCAAAGGATACTACCAGTATATAGGCTACAGCAAAAATTACCACTGCTGCCAATAGAGTTGACCAGAGGAGAGGCCAGTCCAAGGTGTTGGCAATCAGGGTAGCAAGTGGGGCTGCAAAGGCTACCGCCACCAACAACCCGATAAAAAAACTCAACCTTTTGGAAAAAGTGATAGCAAATCCCCGGATGGAAGCGGCTATCAAATTTATCAAAATAATCACAAAAATAATTATGTCTACCAGATTAAAAGTCAAAGAACCAATCGAAAAACTCCATTCAGCCATTGCGTTCTCCTTTAATACCTATTAAAAGGTGGGCAATTCTCTTCTGAGCCCCTTCACTATAGAGGGTTTTACCCCTCTCTACCATCTCTTCTTTAAAGCCCTCTTCATTTAACACTTTTGTGACCGCCTGAATCAACTCCTCACCATCTTCACCGCTAATAACAAGGGCGGCTCCCGCCTCTTCAAGCCTTTTTGCATTGGCTAATTGGTCCCCACGTGAGGCCTTTAAATTGAGAGGGACGAGAATCATCGGTTTCTGCAACTCCAAGAAGTCGGCAATTGCCGTCGCTCCGGCACGCGAAATTACCGCCGTTGCCCCCCCAATAACCTCTTCCAATTCAGAGTGAAAAAACTGAGTAGCGTGGTAGCCTGGCTTCTCTATGACCTGCAACTTACCACTACCCGTCTGGTGTATTATGTCACAGAGGGGCAATAGGCGCTCTAAATTTTCCCATATCAAGGCATTAATCTGGGCAGCTCCTTGGCTACCACCTAAAACCAATAGGCGCTTTTTACCCTCTTTTATAGGGTAGAGGTGCTGAGCTCGCTCCAAGGAGAAACGGGTGGGCACACCCGTTACCACCAACTTCTTTCTTCTTCGAGGCTTAAACTCTTGAGCCACCTCTTCAAAGGGGATGCATATTTTAGTGGCAAAGAGGCTGTTGATTTTAGTTGCCAACCCCGGCAGAGCGTCTGATTCGTGGGTCACGGAGGGGATTCTTAAAAACCAGGCTGCAATTACCGGGGGAACGGAAACGTAGCCCCCTTTGGAAAAGAGGAGATGGGGTCGCTCCCTCCTTAGTATTTTGAACGCCTGAATAATCCCTATCAACACGGCAAAAGCGTCACTAATGGTTTTCCAGGCAAAGTACCGCCGTAATTTTCCGCTCTTTATGGCGTAGTAGGGGAAATTGGCCGCTTCAACCCACCTGCGCTCTTGCACTTGCCCGCTGCCGATCCAAAACCGGGTATAATTATCTGGTAAAAGGTGGCGTAATTCAGCGTCAATGGCAAATGCGGGAAACACATGACCACCGGTGCCACCACCGGTGAAACAGATTTTCACTCTCTTCTCCTACCCCTTAGTGATATACAGATGGACTAAGAGTTGTTATACTTTCAAGAGTTTAGCACGAATATTAGAGGATTTTCCATGGCAAAAAGTTTTATCAGGAAATTGTTTAAGACCAAACAAGAACGGGACATTAAACAACTCACCCCTATCTTAAAAGAGGTCAACGCTTTCAGTGCATGGGCAGAGGGCCTTGCCGACCAAGATTTTCCTAAGGTCACCGCAACTCTGAAAGAGCGCTACGAGAACGGGGAAAGCCTTGAAAAATTGCTTAGTGAAGCTTTTGCCCTGGTACGCGAGGCTGCCTCACGCACCCTTGGTGAGCGCCACTACGATGAACAGATAATGGGGGCTATTGTTCTCCATCAGGGGCGTATTCTGGAGATGAAGACAGGGGAAGGTAAAACTTTAACCTGTGTTCCAGCCGCTTACCTGAATGCACTGACGGGTCAAGGGGTCCATATCGTGACAGTCAATGACTATCTTGCCCGCCGAGATGCCGAATGGATGGGGCCCATCTATAATTTTGTCGGCTTGAGTGTCGGTAGTATCGTCAGTGACATGGACAATGAAGCCCGCCGTATGGCTTACAATTGCGATATAACCTACGGCACCAATAATGAGTTTGGATTTGACTACCTCCGCGACAATATGAAGTGGCGGGCTGAAGAGAAAATACAACCGCAACACCACTACTGCATAATCGACGAAATTGACTCAATCTTGATAGATGAAGCGCGTACCCCTCTCATCATTAGCGGACAAGCGGCCGACGATACTCTGAAAATTAAAATTTCCAATACTATTGTGCCCCAATTGACCGCCTGCAAAATTGATGCAGAGACCGGTGAATACCCCGAGGAGAGTGCCGGCGATTACCAGTTAGATGAGAAACAAAAAAGGGTTATATTTACCAATGAAGGGCTGCTCCACATAGAACAACTGCTCCAAAGAAACAATGTTATCCAGGGCTCCTTGTACGATGGAGACAATTTTGAATACGTCCACTACATGACGCAAGCCGTAAAAGCCCACACTCTTTTTCACCTCGACACAGATTACGTCGTGGCAGAGGGTAAAGTTCAAATAGTGGATGAATTTACCGGCAGAATCCTCCATGGTCGGCGTTATAGCGACGGCCTTCATCAAGCCATTGAAGCTAAAGAGAGGATTAGAGTTGAGCGCCAAAACAGAACGTTAGCCACGATTACGTTTCAGAACTTCTTTAGGATGTACGATAAGATTTCTGGGATGACAGGAACTGCCGATACCGAAGCTCCTGAGTTTCTTAAGATCTATAACCTTGACGTCGTGGTTATTCCAACCCACTTACCGGTAATCCGGTTAGACCACCAAGATTTAGTCTATTTAACTGAAGAGTACAAATTGGCCGCTATTGTTAAAGAGATTGAAGGTGTCCACCATAGGGGCCAACCCATCTTAGTAGGTACCGTCACAATTGAAAAAAGTGAACTCCTCTCTAGCCTCCTCAGGAAGAGGGGGATTAAACACGAAGTACTGAATGCAAAAAACCATGCCAGAGAAGCGCGTATTATTGAAAATGCCGGCTCTAAGGGTGCTGTGACCATTGCCACTAACATGGCAGGAAGGGGTACCGACATAAAACTCGGGGGCTCTCTAGAAGCGCGCGCTTGGGCTGCCTGTGGTAGCGATGCAACCAACGAAGAGTATCTGGCGGCTAAAGAAAAAGTCTATCCCCAATGGTTAGAAGACTACAATACAGTGAAAGCACTCGGGGGCCTCTATATCTTAGGCACCGAACGTCACGAATCACGCAGAATAGATAATCAGCTCAGAGGACGTTCCGGGCGACAGGGAGATCCCGGGGTTTCCCGTTTCTTCATTTCGTTAGATGACCCTCTCATGCGCCTCTTTGCTAAAGATTCTGTGCGTAACCTTCTGGGGCGCATAGGCATGGGAGGCGACCCTCTTGAACATTCCCTAGTGAGCCGGGCAATCGAGAAAGCGCAAAGTCGGGTTGAAGAGCGCAACTTTGAGATTCGTAAACACCTCTTGGAGTATGATGATGTCCTCAATGAACAGAGAAACTTCCTCTATGCCCAGCGCGACGCAATCCTCTTGGCTGATGATTTGCTGAACCGTGCCTTACAGGCTTGCCAAGATATTATCGAAGAATTCGTTAACCGTTACGACTTTGATGGCAAAGAGACAGCGCGTTCTTTAGCCCTCTTGAAAGACGATTTAACGACTACCTTTCACTTTGTCCCCCCCTTCAAGGTCGCTGAATCTGACCTCCAAAACGTCGTCTTTAACGCTTACAAAGAGCATATTGAAGAGAAGGTCAAATTAACCGGTGAAAAGGTGTTCAACGACTTCCTACGTCTCCAGTATCTGCGCCAAATAGATTTGCGCTGGCAAGAACATTTAGAGCAATTGGAAGCCCTCCGGGAAGCGGTTTATTTACGCTCCTACGCTCAGAAGAATCCCCTGTTAGAGTACAAACTCGAAGGATTCGATATCTTTGACGACATGATTGACCAAATCCGGCGTTATATAGCAATTCTGCTGGTCAGGGTTAAGATTGAACAGTCCCACACCGTTAAAAGGGATCAGCGACCATTGCAAA
The DNA here is from genome assembly GCA_041676265.1 of Sphaerochaetaceae bacterium. Taxonomy (GTDB): domain Bacteria; phylum Spirochaetota; class Spirochaetia; order Sphaerochaetales; family Sphaerochaetaceae; genus DUOJ01. The sequence continues at coordinate 15,440 of JBAYSE010000007.1, read as the reverse complement.
CCGTTGAATCCCACTCAGGGGTATCGCAGTTTGGCTCCTCAGAGGGACCTAATTTAGGCTCTACCGGTGCTGCTGTTCAGGTGCGCCGCACTACAGCGAAAGTGGGACGCAACGAACCTTGCCCCTGTGGCAGTGGTTTGAAATACAAACATTGTCACGGACGGTAGTTTAGAAAAAGTTGGCTGGGTCGAGGGGCGTCCCCTCTTGGTCAATTTGGAAATAGAGGGTTGGCTGCTCGACGGCGCCACTCTCCCCCAAGAGGCCGATCACATCCCCTTGTTTAACCTGTTCACCCACTTTCACCAGTACTTCATCTAAATGGGTATAGGTCGTTTTGTAGCCCTGATCATGGGACAGAACAATAAAACGTCCCTCGCCATCAACATCGTTGCCGACATCGGCTACTAAACCACTGTTGGAAGCTTTGACGGCATCGCGCAACTTGCCCTCAATTAAAATCCCTTTAAGGGTAACAATTTTGGACTCTTTTCCATAGAGGACTGCCTGATTGTATGAACCACCGATACGCCCTTCGGCCGGTTTAATGAAACGGGTAAAATACCCATTAACAGCGGTTTGCGGGCTGGGAATAAATATTTTTTGCCCCGGGCGAATCTGTTCACTCGGTAAATTGTTGATCTCCTGAAGGGTCTTCCACCCTAAAGTAGGGTTAAAACGGCTCGTTATAATTGAGAGAGAATCGCCACTCTGTACAGTGTAGAGCTGGCCGTTACTCACTGGGATAAGGAGAGTCTTACCAGAGGAGACTTCTTGGATACTCTTAATTTGGTTGACCGATAAAATAGTTTCGCGTGAGATGCCAAACTCTGCGCTGATACTCTCTAAGGTGTCGCCCTCTTGCACTAAGTATTCACGGTACCACCCGGTGGGGGCACTACTACTTAATTGAGCTACCGGCTGGGGGGTCCTAATTTCAACCTCTTCTTTAGGGAGGGCTACAGTGGCCACCTCCGGGCTTTCACTCGGCTGTACTTCAGTCCTAGGGGGACCCTCTTTTTCCCCCTCTCCGGAGAAGTAAAATACCCACAAAAGGACCACTGCTGCGCAGAGCAAGATGCCAAAGATGACAACTAGAACAATAGTGCGCAAACTCCTCTTGTCCATCCGGTCACGGTCCTGCCTTCTGGAGGGGGAAGAGTACCCCATATCATCGTAGTTACTCTTGTCCTTAAAGCTCATTTATCTCCACCTACTATCGACATTGGCCTCACCTCATATTACTATATTTGCACTATGGTATCTAGAGAAAAAAGTCGTTTCCCTCTTTTACTCCTCGTTATAACGACAATTATCCTCCTCATAATAGTTTTTCGAACCATTTTTAGCATGCTTAGAGCCTCGGGTGAGGCTAAAAAGTATACAAACCCGGTAGTCGCTTCAAGAGTTGTCAGAGGGACTATTTACGACACTGATGGGCGAATAATAGCTATAGAACGCCCTTTTTACAGTTGCGCTCTCCTTTTAAAAGAGGTTAAAGATATTGCCGAGGTAGCCGCAAAGTTGGGGCCCATTTTAGCCCTTCCCCCCGAGGAGATCGTGAGGGAATCGAGCCAATATAATACCTACTACTTAATCAAAAAGAGGCTAAAAGATGGAGAAGTTGACCAAATTAGAGCTTTGAAACTAAAAGGTGTAACTTTAGAAAAACAGTATGGGCGCTTCTACCCACAACACTACCATGCCAGCCAGGTGATTGGTTTCACCAATAGTGAAAATGAGGGGTTAGAGGGGATAGAACTCTCCCTCAACGACCTCTTGCTCCCCTTGCCCCGGCTGAACGAAAAAATTACCTACGGAGAAGACCTTTACTTAACCCTCGATATGTCTCTGCAATACTTACTTGATGAGCAAGCTGTTCTCATCGATAGGGTTCACAACCCCGATGAAATCAGCGCTATTATCATGGATGCTAAAACGGGTGCTATTCTGGCGATGACCAATTTCCCTTGGTACGACCCTAACGAATTTACCCACTCCACACCTCAAGTGCGCCAAAACCGCGTTATTACGGCACAGTTTGAGCCGGGCTCAGTCTTTAAAATCTTTTCTCTGGCTGCTCTGCTGGAATCCAACCAAGCCGACTTTAGTGAACCTTTCTTTTGTGATGGCTCCTACACCTATACCACCGGTAGTGGCCAACAAGTGACGGTCAACTGTACAGAGCCGCACGGCTACGTTGATCCTCAAGGGATGTTAAAGTACTCGTGTAATGGTGCCGTTGCCCACTGGGCACTTCAAAGTGACTCAAATTCTTTTTACGACCATTTAGTTGACCTGGGACTTACTACAAAGTGGCCCTTGGAGTTGCCCGGAGTGGCCAAAGGTACCCTAAAAGGGGTAGATAGCTGGTCAGGTAGATCTAAAGCAACGATTGCTTTTGGCCAAGAGGTGGCCGTCAGTGCTCTGCAATTGGCCACTGCAGCCACTGCCTTAACCAATGATGGGGACCTTTTAACCCCTTACATCGTCAAAGATGACAGGCATCAACGCAATGTTGCCCAAAAGGGAGTTATTTCGAGCGCTACTGCTCAAGAAGTACTAAAGGGGATGGTACAAGCCAGTGAAGCGGGAGGGACCGCCGTCAGGTCAGCCGTAAATGGGGTTAAAGTTGCCAGCAAAACGGGAACAGCCCAAATTATTAACCCGCAAAGTGGGCGCTATGATGAGGGGGCTTTCTTGGCGAGTACCCTCTCTATTTTCCCAGCCGATGACCCCGCCTACATTATCTTCATAGGGGTCAAGAATCCCAAGGGAGCCACTATTTGGGGGGCTAACATCGCCGCTCCTGCCATTGCTTCAATTATTAATTCAATGGTCAGTCAGGGGAAAATAATCTCGACGGTGAGTGAAAAGGTTAGTCTGTAGAATCGCTCTGATTAACCCATAGGTTACCAAAATCGAGTGAAAACCCGTTTAAGCGCCCTAACATGGTTGAGGCGGAGGCTTTTTGAATATCTTTAGGGACTCTTTGTCCATCGGTGAAGAAAAGGAGTGGCATCCCCTTCTCATAACAGACACTTAAGACGTTCCCGACGGTCTCGGTTTCATCTAGCTTTGTGATAATCATGGCTTCAATTTTAAAGGCGAGGAATTGCTCCATGCTCCGCACGATATCTTGACTTTTGAAGGCTCCGTCAACTGCCAAAAAGAAACCGGTCTCTTCGGAATTGGGGACCGAGAGCATAGCCCGCATTTTTATAGCTAAGTCGTTATCGCGGGGACTCTTGCCGAAGGTATCTACGAGGACTAGGTCGTAACTTTCGAGCTCACTCAGGGCTTGGTAGAACCCCTCTTCATCACTAACACGGCGCACTTCAATATTTAAAGAATTGGCAAAACCTTTAAGTTGTTCGTAAGCACCGGAGCGAAAAGAGTCGATGGTTATCATGGCGACTGAACGACGATATTCCGTCGCATCTTGATGATTGTAGAGGGCGGCAATTTTAGCAATGGTGGTTGTTTTGCCCACTCCCGTAGAGCCCAATAAGACAAAGATGCGGGGTGGGTTTAGTTGAGTTTGATGGTCAATTTCTATTAAAGCCACAATCTTATCGACAATCATCAGTTCAAACTCTTGCATCGAAAGGTCCTCAGACAACTCCTCATCAAGAGAGTCCTCTAAGCGCTCCAAGACGGCTTTAACAAACTTGTCTGAGAAATCATTAAGCTGTAACAGATGATCTGCGTGGTTTAAGAGGAGCTCTTTCTGGTTAACGGGAGCCTCTTCTTCCTCTTTAACTACCTCGACTTCTACCTCTTTAGGGACTTCACTGACAGAGGGAGCCGGTGCTAGATAGCAGGTGAGTTCCACACTGTTACGCTTGGCAAGCCAAAAGAAGCCCCCCCGCCTAGTTACGTCACGACGGTGGTGAATACGGAGAGACGAACCATAGAGTTCTCGAGCCTTACGGACAGCCTCTTCAAAATCTTTCCCACTGACGGTGACGTACTGCATTCAAGAAAACTCCTTCTTTTAGAGAATATATTGACTCAGATCTTCGTCTTCCAGTATAGCCGAAAGGCGCTCATTCACATAGTCTTCATCAATCTCGACTTTTTCTCCACTCATCTCATTAGCTTTAAAGGAGATATCTTCCAAAAGGTACTCCATAACCGTGTAGAGTCGCCGGGCCCCAATATTCTCCGTATTACTATTAACGGTGTAGGCAATTTCACTTACCCGTTTAAGCGCCTCCTCTTTGAAGACCAAATTGACATCTTCGGTGGCCATAAGAGCCACATACTGCTTCACAATAGCATTTTCAGGCTCTTTCAGGATACGGAAAAAGTCCTCACTGCTTAACTCCTGTAGCTCCACCCGTAAAGGAAAACGCCCTTGGAGTTCAGGGATTAAATCACTCACTTTTGAGATGTGGAAAGCTCCCGCTGCAATGAAGAGGATGTGGGTTGTATCGATTATTCCCCACTTAGTATTGATTTTACTCCCCTCAACAATTGGGAGAATGTCCCGCTGGACTCCTTCTCTAGAGACATCGGGTCCGCTATGGCCCCCTTTCGAACCGGCAATCTTATCAATTTCATCGATAAAAATAATACCCATTTGTTCAACAAGGTTCTTAGCGTTTTCTACCACCTGTTCTTGATCAACGCTCTTTTCGGTCTCCTCTTCGGTCAATATTTCGCGGGCTCGTTTTATAGAGACCTTCCTCTTCTTCCCCCTCCCGCTAAACATCGTGCCTATTTTTTCGATGGCCGACTCTAAATCTTCCAAGCTACCACCGGCTAACAACTCAACCCCTCCGATGGGGGGCCGATGGCTTAAGTGCAGCTCAACCTCGCGCTCTTCAAAGCGTCCTTCAGCTAAAAATTGTTTAAATTTCTCACGCGTTTCTACCTGGGCCTCTTCGAGGGCATTCTTCTCCCCCTTTGGGGAGGCCGGAGGTAAAAGGAGGTCTAAAAGACGCTCTTCAACCCGCTTAGCAACCAACTCCTCGTTCTTTTTGGCCATCTCTTTACGGGTCATTTGAATGGCGCTCCCCATTAAGTCTCTCACCATCGACTCAACATCTCGCCCTACATACCCCACTTCCGTATACTTAGTTGCTTCAACTTTAATGAAGGGGGTATTGGCCAATTTGGCAATACGACGGGCTATTTCGGTCTTACCTACGCCGGTGGGACCAATCATAATAATATTTTTAGGCGAGACCTCGTCGCGCATATTCTCGGGCAGTTTCTTACGGCGAGCTCTATTGCGCAAAGCGATAGCCACAGCCCGTTTAGCATCATCTTGACCTATAATATATTTATCGAGTTCCTGCACTATCTCGGCAGGTGTCATTTCATCTAGTACCATGTCTTCTCCTAAAGGGTCTCCACAATAATATTTTTATTGGTGTAAACACAAATATCGCTGGCGATTTCCAACGATTTACGGGCTATCTGTTCGGCACTGTAAGAAGAGCTCTCCAAATAAGCCCGCGCTGCAGCTACGGCATAATTGCCCCCCGAACCGATGGCGATAGCCGCATACTCCGGTTCAATCACATCCCCTGAACCCGAAATTAAGAACGTTTTCTGCTTGTCGGCAACCAAGAGCATCGCTTCGAGGCGGCGTAAATTGCGGTCAAGGCGCCACTCTTTAGCCATCTCGACGGCTGAACGCATCAAATCTCCATTGTACTGCTTTAACTTCTTTTCAAACACCTCATAAAGGGTAAACGCATCAGCCGTAGCTCCGGCAAAACCGGACAGAACCTTCCCTTCCAGCATTCGGCGCACTTTGCGGGTATTTCCTTTTAAAATGGCATCCCCTGCAGTTACCTGCCCATCGCCGGCAATCGCCACTTTTCCCTCTCTTCTAACCGCGATAATCGTGGTTCCTCTCGTTTTAATCATCTCTTTTCCTTCCATGTGGATGTGTATTTTCATAGACAGTCTTCAATCTAGCACTACTAATATGGGTGTAAATCTGGGTCGTCGAAATCGAGGCGTGCCCTAGGAGTTCTTGAACTAACCTTATCCCCGAATCTCTGTCCAGCATATGGGTTGCAAAACTGTGTCTCAACATATGTGGCGTAAAATTTTTCCTCATCCCTAACTCTTGTCGGTACCTATCAAAGATACTATGGAGCGATGAAGGTGACAACCTCTCACCGCGAGCGCCAATTAGTAAGGCTTGCGTCTCTACCCCTTGCTTTAAAAGCCACTGTTCTCGTTGTTCCAAGTAGACCTTCAAAAGTTGGATGGTAGGAGGGTTTAAAAAGACATAGCGCTCTTTACCCCCTTTACCCAAGACCAACACTCTTTCTCCATCAATTTCGACCTGTCCGATGTTTGCCTCTAACGCCTCACTCATCCGGCACCCTGTTGAGTAAAAAAAGTGCATTATAAAGGTGTTTCTGAGTCCTAAAAAGTCATTAAAGGGGTAACTGAGGATTTTTTTTATCTCTTGACGGCTGAGAACTTCCGGTAGTCTCCTGTAACGGGGCGTTTCTCTAATTCTCGAGAATGGATTAATCGCCACTATCTGCCGGCTTAAAGCGTAGCGGTAAAAACCTCGCAATGTTGATAATTTACGGTTAACACTGGTGGGTTTAAACTGTTTTTCTCTAATCAAAAAGGCGGCAAACCGGCGTGCATCACGATAGGTAACCTCAGCTACGGCTAATGCCTGGTTAGATAAAAACTCACTGAAGAGCTTTAAATCTGCCCGATAAGCGACAATAGTGTTATCTGAGAGGTTGCGTACCCTCTCTAAGTAGTCCAAATAGTCGTTAATCGTTTCGTATGGTCTCATATCACTAGGGGTAATATAACACACGGGGCTCTACTTCTACAACGCAGTTACGAGGCGAAACCCTCTGTTTCGATAGTAGTAGGGCCCCTCTCGGGGCGCTTCAATCGCTCTTAGATGGGCATTAAAAGCAATTTTTGTGGCCTTCTCAATGTCACCTAACCAAGCGACCACAGCCGCCCCATCGTTAATAAACAAGGCTGATCCTATACTCTCCTTCTCGGCGCTATGCACCACTACCGAGCGGCCATAATCCAGAGCATATTCCGCCGTAACACTCGCCGTAGAGCGCCTATTTTCATCGATAATGACCGTCACGGGGGAGATCGCCGCCAAGAGGCGATTTCGGTAGCAGAAATGCTTTTGGGTAGCCTTTAAGTGGGGTTGAAACTCGCTGATAATAGCCCCTCTATGGGCTAAAATTTGATCTACCCGGGAAAAGACCCCTTTGCTAAGCTTGTCCAAACCAAAGGGGAGGAGGGCCCAACTACCCCTCTTAACAGCATAAGAACCCCCATGGACGGCCGAGGAAATGCCCCTTTCCAGAGCTGAAATAACGAAGCCATTAGCACTACCACACTCCAATGCTAATTTAAAAGCAGCCTCTTCGGAAGCTCTAGAAGGGTTATTGGTCCCCACAATAGTAAGCGGAATCCCTTTTAATTCTAATGATCCCCGATAGGTAAGTAAGAAGGGGGCGTCTTCGATTGTCCTCAAAAGTGGTGGATAGTTTTGGTCTTTGTAAGTTACCACGCAATTGTCATTTTGTGCTCTCCATTCTAGGAGCTTTAAAAACTCTTTCTCGACCTCTTTCAGGGGCCACCGACTCTGTCGATTGAGGTACTCATAGGCATGCGTAAGAATTGCATCGGTGTCAAGCGAAGAACTGCAAAGGGTGAGGCGCTCCTCTAAACTTAAAGCCGGCAGACAATAAATTGCTAACTCTCTCACAACTTAAGAAGGGGACTCTCTGTTATTCTGCTTCTTTAGGGGAGCTCCTCTTCCCCCTCGGGGTGAAATTTACGGTAGGCTTGTAAAAGGTCTTCGGTCTCTGTGTGGGTATAAATTTGAGTTGTCCTGATATCGCTATGACCCAAGAATTCCTGAATTATGCGTAAATCGGCGCCACCTCTTAACAGGTGGGAGGCAAAACTGTGGCGTAGGGTGTGAACTTTAGCCTCGACGTTGGCCCGTGCGGCGTACTCTTTAAAGCGCTTCCAGATTTGAGCTCTTCCTAAAGGACGGCCACGGCGTCCTAAAAATATTTTCTCCTCCTGACTACCTGGCTTGAGGAACTGAGGACGCACATGCTCTAAATAGTGGTTTAGAGCCTCTCGGGCCCACTCTCCAATGGGCACAACCCTCTCCTTATCGCCTTTACCTATCACCCTAATAAGTTGTTCCCTCTCCCGGTAATCGCCAAGCTTTAGATTGCAGGCTTCCGAGATGCGCAGCCCGCACGAATAGATGAGTTCAAAGAGGGCTTTATCGCGAAGGGCTAAAGATTCCTCCCCTTCGGCGTCTATTGCTTTAAGAATAGCTTCAACCGCCTCGTAGGGGACACTATGGGGTAATTTAACCTTTGCCTGTGGCATTTCAATGACCTCAAAAGGGTTATCTTCTCTGAGTTCACTATCACATAAGAAGCGGTGGAAGCTTCGTAAGGCGCTCATATTCTTCGCTTGTGTGCGCGCAGAAAGGAGTCCTCGAGAGCGTTCTACTAAATAATTCACCGCGTCGGTGGCTGAGCTCTTTTTGACAGAGATATGGCTCTTGTTTAGAAAATCTAGGTAACGCTTAACCTCACCCACGTAGAGGGTGACGGTTGCCGGGGAGTTCCGTTTTTCAATCAGCAAATAGTCTGCATACTCTTCAAGCAGAGTCCTATCCATTACTCCTCATCTTCACCCTGTTGGTATCTGAGGACTGCCGGGAAACTGTAGTCATTACTCTGTTGCCGCTTACCCAACTGTTGCTGAAGGTCTTGCCAGCGGTTCACTGTGACTACCTCTTCAGTCTCATCACCCTCACGCCCTGGATTGGCAGCCTTGCGGTGTTTGTATTCCATCATATCGATCTGGTGGTCTACCGAAGTGGTGGGCCTGATAAACCCGGTAGCCACAACAGTGACCTTAATCTTCTCGCCCAGTTCAGGGTTATAAGCTTGGCCAGCGATAATTAGGGCATCATCGGCACAATTTTCGGTAATCAACTCAACCACATCTTGGTACTCTTTAAGGGTCAGCCCATCTCCACCGGCTAGGTTAACTAAAACCGAACTGGCCCCCTCGATACTGGCATTTTCCAGTAGAGGATTGTTGATAGCCTCTCTGGCCGCATCAATAGCTCGATTAGTCCCTTCACCGACACCGATTCCCATCAGGGCATCCCCATGCCCCTTCATAACAGTCTTTACATCGGCAAAGTCGATATTTATCTCGCCAGGTTCGGTTATAAGTTCACTGATTCCCTGTACACCCTGCCTCAGAACATCATCGGCTAAGAGGAACGCCTTTTTGATAGGGGTATTGTTCTCCACTATCTTGAGGAGATACTGGTTAGGAATCAAAATCAAAGTGTCGACATGTTTACGTAGTTTTTCGATTCCGGCTAAGGCTAATTGCAGTTTTTTCTTCCCCTCAAAAGCGAAGGGTGTGGTGACGACCGCCACAGTTAGGGCATTAACCTCTCTGGAGACCTCGGCAATAATAGGAGCGCCGCCTGTCCCGGTGCCTCCCCCCATCCCTGCCGTGATAAAGACCATATCGGTCCCTGAAAGGAGTTTTTTAATCTCTTCACGCGACTCTTGGGCCGCTTTTTCGCCAACATCGGGGATGCCCCCGGCTCCTAATCCACCAGTCAGTTGTTTCCCGAGCGGCATCCTGATTTGTGCATTAGAACGCTGCAGAGCCTGAATATCGGTATTCATTGCCACGAAAGTGACCTTTTTGAGACCACTGGCAATCATCCGGTTAATGGCATTACCTCCAGCCCCGCCAATACCCAGTACTTTTATATCTGTTGGTGGAGTCTGCTCGTTTTCGAGCAAATCTTCTAGCATGTCAAAATCCATTAACTCTTCCCTCCGCCATCGCAATGGCCTAACTCTAAAATATAGTCCTAAAAAACCCTTTTATCTTTTTGCCTACCGAGGAGGAAGATTTTTTTCTCCTCCCTTTGTTACTTGTCGACGTGTAGTGGTCTCGTATCCTTTTGGCCTCACTCATCACCAACCCTAGCGTAGTTGTATAACGGGGATTTATATAGGAGCGGTCGAGTCCGTGGAGCGCCTCAGGAAACCCAATACGGGCCGGTAGCCTAAATATTTCACTGGCTAATTCGGTTGCTCCTGATAGGAGAGCCCCCCCTCCTACCAAAACAATGCCACCTCCAAAAGAACCTCTCACCTGTTTCTTCTCAAGTTCAACCTGTAAGAGAGAAAAAATCTCCGCCATGCGTGGCTCAATAATTTTGCTCAACTCCCTCTTGGGCATCTTGATGGAGGGTAAGCCTCCAATTTGGGGGATAATTATCGACTCAGTAGCATCCACAGAGGGGATGTGGCAGTTACCCGACTCACACTTCACCTGCTCGGCAATTATTTTTGGTTTGTTGAGGATAAAAGCGATATCATCGGTGACGTTACCCCCTCCTAAACTAACCCCTCCGGTAAAGATCGGTGAACCATTGGCATAGACAATCATGTTCGTGGTGCCACTACCGATATTGATCAAAATAGTGCCCATCTCTTTCTCTTCAACGCTGAGAACCGCTTCGGCATCGGCTAATTGCTGTGAAACCAACCGCTGTACTTGAAAACCGGCCCGTTCAATACATTTACGTTCATTTTGGCAAACTGAGGCAGAGGCGGTAACTATCAAGACCCTACTCTCTAGACGGTGTCCCAACATATCGATGGGGTCTTTAATTCCGTCGCGTCCATCGACTTTAAAATCTTGCACTAGAGTGTGGAGAATCTCGCGGTCTAAGGGGAGTTCAAAAGCACGTGCTACTTCTAGAGAGCGAAAAATGTCTTCCCTTTTAATCTCCTGATCTTTGGCGCTGATGCCCACAACACCTTGGGAGGCGATCCCCTCAATATGTTCCCCCCCGATACCTATGATGACCTGTTGAATTTCTACCCCGGCTTGTAACTCTGCCTCTGAAATTACACTCCTTATACTACGGATAGCCTGTTCTATGTTAACCACCGTCCCGTGACGTACCCCTTGAGAGGGGTGTTCACAAAGACTATCAACCATAACGGTTCCATCTTGGCTCACGGAGCCTATCATTGCCCGTATCCATGAGCTCCCGATATCTAGACCCATCATGATTTTATCTGTGGCCACTGTTCACCTCCACCCTATTGCCGCCTAATAAGCGACCTACCGTCCAAATCATAACGGAAGCGCTTGGCAAGGGCAATATTGGGCATTCCACTATTTTCACGCTCTAGTTTAATCAATTGAAGGGCTTCACGCAACCTAATCTCGCTGATGGGCTCATAAACTCTTATAGAGTAATTCAATGTTTTGAAATTAAACTCGGTAGAGCCGCGCCCTTCTGTACCCCCCGCAGAGTAATTTAGAGACTCAATATCGATCCCTTCCATCTTAAGCTTTGTAGCAATTTCAAGGGCTTTATGCAACTCTGGAGAGAAGCCCTCTTCCAGCAAAGTCTGCTCAAAACTACTCTCGATATTGACCACTAAGGAATCGGTGTAGACCAGAGGAGCTTTTTGCCCCTCTAAAAGACTCAATGTTGTGCCGATGAGGAGGTAGAGACTTTTAAATTGTCCCTCTTCGCGAACCACAATTTCCACCTCCGGCTTATAAAGCTCCAAACTCAACTCCAAAGTATTAAAAGAGCGCCGTTTAATCTGTACATCTTTAACTAAAGAGAGCGCTTTTAAACTCCGCCTTAGTTGACGTGTAGCCGGCGAAAAGAGCGATTTCCCCACCATATTTTCTCCCAGCCGCTTAATTTGAATCGGCAGTTGCGTAATATTGCTCTCTGTCGATAAAACTATTTGGTTGATATCAAAATGGGGAATAAAACGGAGAGAATACCAGGCAAGAGCCAATAGCAAGAGGGGCAAAATAAAAATTAGAGGTCTTTTTCTAACCGGTCTGGGCGGTGGTGTGACGTTAGAGCGGTAGTTGTCGTAGTCAAAATCCCAGGCATATCTACTAGACATAACTGACCACCTCCGCTTGTCGGTAAAGCATAAATTTATGGAGAAGGCCACACTCCACTAAAACCATCAATAAATTGGTACCACCTTGAGAAAAGAAGGGTAAGGGGATTCCTGTAGGTGGTAAGAGAGCTGTCACCACCGCTAAGTTGGTAATTGCCTGCCAGACAATCATGAAAGTGAGCCCAAAAGCAGCATAGCCCATAAATTTCTCTGTCGCGGTCTTCTGATAGAAATAGAGGGCCACTCTAAAGCCATAGAAGGCGAACGCCAAGAGCAATATGGCTAAAAACAAGATCCCCAGCACACCAAATTCTTCGGCCAAAGAGGCAAAGATAAAGTCGTTTTGGACCTCCGGGATAATCCCTAGTTTATAGACACCGTTGCCCAAACCTCTGCCCAACAGTCCACCCGACTTAATAGCTTCAAGTGCCTTTTGGACTTGCCAATTGAGGCCACTGGGGTCGATGTTTGGGAAGAGGAAACTTACCACCCTCTTTATACGATAAGGTTCTATTAAAAGAAAAAGGGTTGCCGCGACTCCAAGGCCTACCACGAGGAGGAGGAGGTAACGGACCTTGAAGCCGGCAACGATGAGAAGCGCAAGAGCACCCAGGAGGAAGATAAGAGTGGTTGAGTAGTCTTTTTGGACTACGATAAGGAGAGCAGCAAAAAGGAGTGTAATCATGCTCAATAGAGGTGTAACAAGGCTTTTTCCATCCCATTTAGAGATGAGGTGAGCCATGAAAAGGAGGGCAGAAACTTTAAGAAGCTCGGAGGGTTGGAAGGAGGGCAATGGTCCTATTTGTAGCCAACGGCGTGCTCCATAACGGCTCACACCCCATGGCGTAAATAGCGTAAGTAACATTAAAATACACGAAATTAAGAGCAGAGGTCCCGTTAATTTCTGAATTAACTTCAGAGGAATCCAACGGAGAAGACTATAGATGATTAGTCCCAGGATGGCAAAGAGGAGTTGCCTGGTAAAATAGTAAGAGCCATTTAGTCCCATTCGCAAAGCTTCATCGTAAGAGGCACTATAAAGGACAATTAGGCCAAAATAGAGGAGAGTCACGACGATACAGGTAAAGAGGAAGGCCTCTTTAGTTACTAACTTTTCACGAGTTATTGGTTTTTGTTCAATGAAAAGATCGTCATAGTTATAGTAACTCATCGCACTCTCGAGAGTGGTCGATTACAGGTACCTCAAGATAAACAGGACAGCAGCGCCCACGGAAGCCAAGATGCTGATGACTTGAAGACGTACCACTATCTTACCCTCTGCAACCCCCTTTTTTTCAAAATGATGGTGTAATGGTGCCAGCCTAAAAATTTTCTTGTTGAAAAACCGAATAGAGATTATCTGGATTAGAGATGAACAACACTCAATTAGAAAGACTAGCGAACCGATTAGTGCGATAATTTCCACCTTTAATAAAAGGGCACTTACCGCAATTAAAGCACCAATGGCATGAGAGCCCGTATCGCCCATAAAGACTTGGGCTTTAGGGGCGTTGTACCAGAGGAATCCTAGTAAAGCACCGACAGCCACCAGTAAAAAGAACATAATATCCTCTCCCCCCGTAACGCTCTTAGCTAAAAGTTGGGAAGAGTGGATGCCTAGTGAGAAAACCCCGCCAATCACAGCCAATAAAACTAGGGGGCTAATAGCCACTTGAGTGGCCAGAGTATCTAGGCCATCCGTTATATTGACACTGTTAACAAAAAGAACTAGGTAGAAAAGGAAAGCCATAGGGTACCAGAACCCAATGTCCCAAGAGAGGGAGGGGAAAAAAGGATGGCTCACTATACTGGTCTGGAGTGAACAGGCTGAAATTAGCCAAAACAAGAGGGCCGAGACTAAGATTTGCATGGCTAATTTACGGCTACTTTTCAAACCGAATGAGGCGCTCTTAAAGACTTTCATCAAATCATCACACAAACCAACCAAAGCAAATGCCCACATTGAGATCATCAAGATTTTACTTTGGGGGCTATTTAACCTCCTGAAAATGAGCATTGTTATGGTGATGCCGATTAAGAAGAAGAGCCCCCCCCCTGTGGGCGTACCCACTTTCTCTAGATGAGTTGAAGGTACGTCGCCATTGATAGGTTGCCCCAGTTTTAAATGCCGCATCATCTTGATGTAGAAGAACCCTAAAAGCACAGAAATAGCACAACTGACCAAGAGGGCTAATAAGGCATTGAAAACAAATAGAACACTCACACTCTACTCCTCAAGCAATACTACTGAGAGCCGGTACCAATCGCTCCATAGCCATGGCCCGCGATCCTTTTACCAACACCAGATCCCCTTTCAGGGTCTGTTTAAGCATCTTTTTATACAGAACTTCCCAATCTTCGGTGTAATAGACATGTTCTTTTCCACCTAAGCGTCTAATTTCACTCCAAGCGCTACTCATCTCTTTCCCAAAGAGAAAGACATCATCCAAATTAGCACTCATTAGTTTATGGGCAATTTGTTGATGAGCCTCTGCGCTCATCTCACCTAACTCTTTCATAGAACCTAAAACAGCCACTTTACGTCCACTCCAGGGGAGACTCGCCATATAATCCAAAATAGTAGTGGTTGAGTCGACACTTGAGTTGTACCAATCCTCTATAATAGTTACCGCTCCGGGGACAATTTTGCTGCGCCCTTCTACCGGCATAAAATTTTCAAGACCGGCACAGATTTGGTTTTTATCGGCACCAAGGTCGCGAGCCATAGTTATCACCGCTAAAGCATTTAGCAGGTTATGTTTGCCAATGGCCTTAAGGTGCGCTTGGTGCCCCTCAATATCGATGAGCCATCCTTGAACTCCCAAGGAGACCACTTGTTTGATACCGCGGGTAGAACTGAGTCCGTAGGGTTCAACCTTCACCCCCCTCCAGCGGCTGATAGGATCTATGTAGGGGCTGTGTTCAGCCATATAAGCTTTTTTAATAGCAGGAGAGAATATTTTACTCTTCTCTTTAGCTATCACTTGGGTGCTGCCAAGCTGCCCAATGTGGGATAGCCCAATATTGCTAATAACAGCCACCTGTGGCTGCCAAAGCTCTAAGAGGTGCTCCATCTCGCCTACATGGTCGATACCCATCTCAAAAACACCGTACTCACACTCTTTGTCGAGTTCAAAAAGGGAGATGGGCAGTCCTATAGCGCTGTTAAAATTTCCGGGGGTCTTGGCGGTCCTTCCCATTTCACTGAGGATAGAAGAGAGCATCTCTTTGATTGTGGTCTTACCACAACTGCCGGTAACTCCAATTTTGACCACTTGGGGGTGCTCATCTACGTGCCCTTTAGCCATTTTCCAGAGGGCATGACGAGGTTCCTCGGCAATTATAAGCGGTTTATCAGCCCCATTTAATTGGGCTTTGACGGAATTTAAGTGTTTTTGTGCAATGAGGGCAGCACTGGCGCCTTTCGCAAAAGCCTCGCCAACATAGTCGTGCCCATTAGCT
>JBAYSE010000006.1:0-24741 GCA_041676265.1 Sphaerochaetaceae bacterium | reverse complement strand
TGGGCATTGGTTACCTTTCAGAGGACCGTAAGCGCTTTGGCTTGGCGGTAAACCTCTCGGTGGAAGAGAATGTAGTTATGCCTTCGCTGGAGGAGTTAACCCCCGGCGCTTTTATCCATCGTAAGAACCTGGACAAGGTGGCGGAAACATTTGTCGATAAACTCTCGATAAGAACCCCCTCTATTGACCAAATTGTGAATAACCTTTCGGGAGGAAACCAGCAAAAGGTAGTTATCGCTAAATGGCTCATAAAAAATAGTTCGATATTAATTTTCGATGAACCTACCAGAGGTATTGATGTGGGAGCAAAGAGCGAGATTTACCACCTCATGAATGAACTGGTTGCTGAAGGTAAGTCAATCATCATGATAAGCAGTGAACTCAATGAGGTTTTACGCATGAGTGACCGCGTGGCGGTTATGTGTGAAGGAAAACTTACCGGATTTCTCGATATTGAAGATGCAACGCAAGAGAAGGTAATGCATCTAGCGACATTACGAATGTAGGAGTGGACTCTTATGGATACAACAGAGAGGTTAGAACTGAAGGAGAAAGGGCGAGTAGTTAATATGTCGAAACTATTAGCGCCCCTTGCTCTGGTTATTGTATATGCGTTTTTTGCTATTTTTGGGAGAAACTTCTTTTCCTACACGACGCTGGTAAACATTTTGGACTCCTCTTACTACATTGGTTTTATCGCCATAGGGGTGACCTTTGTGATTATAACGGGGGGGATTGACCTCTCTTGTGGCACTGTGATGATGGCTTCTACTATTATCGGGGGGACTGCTTTTAAAACTTGGGGATGGCCTATGTGGCTTGCGCTCCTTTTGGTTTTGTTGGTCTCCACAGCCTTTGGGTTTTTCAACGGTTTCATGGTGAGCCACCTTTCACTGCCTCCCTTTATCGCCACACTGGGAACTATGATGATAAGCCTAGGAATTGGCTCGATTGTCTCCAATGTACGTAGCGTAGCCTTTCCAGCCCGGGGAGCCCCAGATAGTTGGTTCAAGAGCCTTTTTAAATACAATACGGCGGGTAATTTTTCGATTCCTACCGGAGCAATTGTCCTCTTCGGAACAGCCTTTATTGCCTTCCTCATCCTCACTAGAACCAAGATGGGCCGTTATATCTTTGCAGTGGGCTCAAACAAAGAGGCAGCCCGCCTAAGCGGAGTTAATGTCACTCGCTGGGAGATGTCGGCTTATGTTATTAGTGGACTTTTAGCCGGTGTGGGAGGTATCGGCTTTGCCGCTGTCTATACCACCGTTATGCCGGCACAAGGGCAGGGCTTCGAGCTCTATGCAATTGCCGGAGCAGTCATTGGCGGAACGAGCCTTAGTGGGGGCGCCGGATCCGTACTGGGAACTATGATTGGTGTTTATATCATGAGTGTCTTGAGAACCGGTTTGCCGTCGATGAATTTACAGTCTCAGTACCAGACTTTCTTTACCGGAGTTGTTGTTCTAGGGGCGGTGCTCCTCGATATCTACCGCAATAAAAAAGCTACCGAAATCAAAATCTTGGCACCTTCGGATCAATACCGAATCGATAAACAACTGGAAGTTGAAGCCCTTAGGGGGCAGATTAACGTGGCGTCTGCTACTAAAAAGAGAGCTCTTCGTGAAGAGCTAAAGGTCCTGCAAGCCGAAATTAGGAAAAATTACCAGGAGATGAAGCGTGCAGAAAAAGCCCAGGCAGAGGCTTTGGAGCGCGAGGAAAAAGAGTTTGAAAAACGGGAAAATTAACCGTTTTAAGTAGATAAACCACAGGCTTAGGCCTGTGGACACACAGGAGGGTATTTATGAAAAAAACCTTAGTCGTATTACTGGCTCTGGTTGTTCTTGCCTCTCTCACCCCACTATTTTCAGCGGGGACACAAGAGGGTAAGAAACCGTACATTGCTGTTGTCTCAAAAGGGGAACAGCACGATTTCTGGCAACAGGTTAAGCTCGGTGCAAACGCTGCTGCTAAAGAATTCAATGTCGATATTACCTTCGAAGGACCTCCTACCGAAAGTGATGTACAGATTCAGGTTGAGATGTTGAACAACGCTATGGCTAAAAACCCGGTGGCGATTGCTCTGGCTGCCCTAGATACTAATAGTGTCTTGGATCAACTTCAGCAGACCAAAAACCAGGGGATTCCCGTAATTGGGTTTGACTCAGGTGTACCCAATGCGCCTGCAGGATCAATTTGGGCTAATGCCGCCACAAATAACTATGCGGCTGCCGGTATGGCTGCTGAAAAGATGTTTGCCGTAATCAAAGATAAAATTGCGGCAGCTACTGTGGCAAGACCAGTTAAAATTGTGGTGATGAACCAAGACGCCGCCGGTGAATCTCTGTTAAGCCGCGGTAAAGGGTTCCGTGATACAATGGTCGATCTTATTGTGAACAACACCAGCATAGGCTTTGATGACATTGCCGTGACCGGTAATATTGCCTACATCGCAGATGACAGCCCGACCAGGGGGAGAAAGGTATTTATTGAAATGATCGTGCCTGCATCTGCTTCAGCTACAGACACCACAAACTCAGCCCAGGCTATCTTGAACCGCGCTATCAGCGACAACATCCTTGGAATTTTCTGCTCTAACGAAGCTACCGTTAAAGGTCTCTTAGCAGCGACCGATGATGGGGCAACCTTAAAGAGCAATCCTGCCTACCGCAACATTGTTGCTGTTGGTTATGACGCTGGTGAGCAGCAAAAGAACGCCGTGCGTGCCCAATACTTCCTCGGGTCAATTACCCAGGATCCTTACATGATTGGTTACAGGGCTGTTGAGCTCTCCTACAAAGCCTACAAAGGCCAGCCGGTTGCTAATGTAGATACCGGAGCAAAATTCTGGGATTACTCCAACATGGACGATGACGACATCAAGGGTCTACTCTACGATTAATTGTGAGTAGATCTCTAGTTATGAGCATAGGGGTCTGCATCGGCGGACCCCTTTTTAGAGGATGTTATGCGAAGAGTTAGTGATTCAGTTACTATTAGAGAAGTGGCACAGGCAGCAGGTGTTTCGATAGCAACTGTCTCACGTGTTCTAAACGAGAACTGTGTGGTTACTCCGGCAACCAAGGAGAGGGTCCTTAAAGCTATGGAGCGGTTGGGGTACAACCGGAACGAGGTAGCCCGTTCTCTCAAAATCAGACAAACCCGTACAATCGGGATTATCGCACCCGAGATCTACAACAACTTCTTTATGGAAATTTTAGTTGTAATCGAGCAATTACTGGCTAAGAAGGGCTATACGGTAGTGATAGCCTCTTCCAACGACTCGTTAGAAGACGAAAAGAGGAATTTGCAGGTTTTCATTGAACGTAACGTTGATGGCTTAATAATAATTCCTGCCAGTTTGGAACATGCACATTTTAAAACCAAGGCTTTACACAATACCCCTATGATAATCTTAGACAGAAAGCTCGATGGTCTGGAGGCCGACACGGTAACAGTCGATAACCGCTATGGAGTCCGTTCTATGGTGAAAGCCCTCATAGATGAGGGTTTTACCCGTATTGGTTATATTGGCGGTCCTCCCTCTTTTTACACTGCCAAAGAACGCCTTCAAGGGTTCTGTGAAACCATGGAGGAGTTTAACCTAGAGGTTGAAGAGCGGTTTTTGCTCTACGACAAAGGGATGAATTTGGCTACCGGGAAAAAACTCCTTAAGAAGGCTTTAAGTTTCCGTGACCACCCCAAAGCCTTCTTTATTGCTAACGATTCTCTCCACCTAGGGGCGACGATCTATGCCGCGGAAAATAAGGTTAAAGATTTAACTTTCGCCAGTTTCGATTACCTAAGCTATGCTCCGCTCCTCACCTTCTGCCATTACGCGGTGGCTCAACCGTTAGAGCAAATGGGAAGTGAAGTGGTCTCCTTGCTCCTCAGAAGGATTAGCGGAGACTGGGGGAACTTTCCGGCAAATGTAATCTTACCGCCTGAAGTGAAGGTTATGAATAACCGCTAACTATTGCCTGGGCTTACGGTCAAAGAATAAGTTGGAACCGCTCATTGAGAGGGGAATGCCATAGACGATTCTGACCTCTTCACCCAAGAGTCTCAACTCCCTAGCTGCCATCCCGATAGAGAACATAACACGGTTGTCAATCCGGCAGTCCATGGCGACACTGACCGCTGAGCCGATGGCTATACCTAAGTCTCCAGTGTTGAAAACACAGGGGTGATTGGGATGGAGGGCTTTCTCATCGCAGTTGGCAAAGCCACATAGTCCGCAATTTTCTAATCGCATAGGGTCGATAGAACTACCCAAAAGGAGCAGTCCATCGGCATGCTCAAGATTTTCGGCATCCCTTAGAAAAAAGGGTGCCCCGCGCCCCCCTTCAGCCATTTTTCGCATATGTTTAGCTAGTTGTAAGCGCCCCTCTTTCGAAACGCCGGCGGTGTAAAGTGTCTCTTTACCACGTGCTTTGGGAGCTGTCCTCGCCGCTAAAGCCATCCTTCTGATAACATCTTCTAGGATAACCTCTTTCATCTCATAATCGTGTGTAATACTCATCCCTTGGCTCCTCGAGGGGGAGTATAGCATAAAAAGATTCTTTAGTGGTAATAGTGTGGTATTATACGGTTATGAAAAGTAGAAAAAGTTTAATAATCCCCCTCATAATTGTTGTGGTTTTGCTGCTCTTGGTCGTGGCTACTGTAATTGTGGGTAATCGAGTGGCGAGCCGGTTTGTAGCTCAAGCCCTTGGGGGCGAAGCTCAAAAGGTGGTAGTGGCCATCCACAAGGGTGCAATCATGGTAGAGGGCCTCGCCTACGACAATGGTACTCTAACAGCCCAAAATATAATCGTAAAAACAAAGGTCCCCCGCCTTATTTCTGCGGCCTTGAGTAAAACCCCTACACCGGTCACCCTCCATATTGATGGAGCTCTTTTGAGCTACACCGATAACCGGTTTAAGATTAACCTCAAAGAGCTGACTGCCGATATTTCGGTAAGAGTTAACAAGTTACAATTGGAGAGCATGGTGATTGAAAAGGTAGATGCCCAACTAATAGCGCCGGAACTCCTTTTACCTGAGGCCCTAACCCTTAACGCGCAAGAGGTAATTCTCAACCTCACCGCAAAAGCTACCTTAGCGACTTTCCAGAAGGAACTACCGGAGATGTTTGAAGATTTAGATAAGTTAGGCGTCCAGGTAGTGGCCCTTAGTGGTAAACCGGAATTTGAACTTGGGATGTTGACTTCAATAGCCCCATGGGTGGTGGATGCCTCTAATTGGAGAGCTGAACAACTCAACTTTAACCTCATAAAGGCCAAAGGGGGATTTTCGCTTAAAGAGCTCTTAATTAAAGCTCCCCTTATGAATGCCAGCGGAGAGCTAGCATTTTTAGAGGAGCGACTCGCCATAAATCTAAACATAGAGAATCTGAGTCCCCAAATGCGCTCAGAGATGGCTCTCTTCTTCATGTTCTTAGGACTAGAGATTCCCCCGGGAGACTTTGGCTTTACCCTAAACTGGTATAAAGAGGGTTTTCCAGAGATTTACTTCAACTAAAAGCTAATACTGGAAGAGAGGGTGAGTTGAACGTCTCCTTTTGTGCCTAGCTCGCCAATAAAGTCGAGTTGACCTTGGAGTGACAGGTGAGGGTATTTTAAGAAAGACTCAGTCTTCCCCCATAATGAAATAATCCCTTTCTCTTGAACATCTACGCCCGAAGGGGCCCTTTCCCTCACGGAGTTAACTACACTGTTAGAGGTGAAATAGTCAACTTCCCCTAGTCGCAGTCCAAAAAGTTTTAATCCAATTTCTCCCCAACCCAGATGTTTATAGACAACCTCAAGTTGGAGTGCTTGGAGGTCCCCTCCCCATTTATAACCAACATAATCGATATGGGAGTAGAAATGCCCACCACTCCCTTGGATGTTGGTAGGGTAGCGTCTAAACATTAAAAAATCGACATCTTTACGACGGTACATTGCCGGACTATTGTAGACAAACTCCAGTGAAGTTAAGAGGTATCCCCTTTTGAGGCCTGTAGCGTACTCTAGCCCCGCTAGCCAACCATAAGCCGGAGCTTGACTGTCAGGCTCATTAGGTGCAGTAGCTTGATCTAGGGCAAATTGTCCATAAACATTCACTCCTTTAATGGGGGTGTAATCTAGTTCAAGATGGGCAATTGCGTTAAACATCGTGCTTGAGTTGAGGTTGTGGTAAATAAAAGCCGGGTTTAAGTATCGAAAGCTGAAGACGTCGTTTCGGTACATAATGTTTTCAGAGAGGGTGAAGGTGACTTTTGCATGGGGGCGAAACTCTAAGCGATGCGCCATAAAAATCCTGAACTCTTTATCAGCACTTAAACTCTCTTTGTATGAGGGGTTAGTTTCAAAGAAGAGGTTTACCCACTCATATTTAAAGAAATTTGTAAAAACATTTAGTTTGGCAAATTCGTGAAAATCGGTGTGCCCTCCAATAATTAGATTCCCTGTTTTTCCGTGACCCCATTCTGTGCGGTCCCTCGATAGATTGAAATTCCATTGATTACCCCCCACAGAGATCACTGCCCTTTTAGGGACTTGCATGTCTAAATCATGGGTGGGCCATAAAATATTGGTTAAGAAGGGTTGGCTATAAGTCCATGAAGAGCTTATTAGTTTTCCTTCATCCATAGTGTTATCGATGATTGAACCGACGACCTTAGTGCTACTACCGCCGACACTGACTAAATCATCCTGATCGGTAAAGCGGTTACGCCCATACTGTAAATCGGTAAAGATGTAGAAAAAGTCTCCCACAAGAAAGGTAAAATTGAGTTTTAGCAAAGGCTTACGCTCTTCAAAGCTGTAGAGCCAGTCTCTGTCGGTCTTAAATTCCTCTTTGTTGCTGTGGACATACATTTCTAGATTTAAATCGAGAGAGACATCGGCTTGGAAACCATCGGCAAGGCTAATCCTCATTGTTCGGTTTAACATCTTTGCAATTTTGGCGTAGAGCTCAGAGCCTCCTTTTACCCGTGAAAGGATCAACGATGCCTCATTTACACTCCAAGGGCGCGCACTGGAGGGGCGCGAGTAGCCTTGCAAGATGTAGAGTAAATCCATCTCTTGGTAGAGAGGAGAAGAGAGGGGTATGATCTCCTGTGAGTTAGCTGCCCAGAGGAGACTCCCTATTATTAGCAAAATTATTAAGAATCTCTTTTTCACAATAGTCTTCCTAGAGGGAGTAGGAGAGCCCTACAGAGAATTGGAAATCTCTAATTGGCGCATTAGAGGCGATATTTCCAGGGTTTACAATGTTGATAAAATCGAATTGGCCGTAAACATCAAATCCCTTGAGGAAAGTATAGCCCCCTTTAACTCCAATTACAAAAGTTTGACTGACAGCATCTCGGTTGTCGTGAGCAGCGGGGTCAACTTGGTTTTCTGTCCAGTGTTTATCGGTGGGGGTAGTTAAAATTGGTGGTTTGTTTGCCTCCCAATTCGCATTTTTATAGACGTTTGACCATAGCGTCCATTCATCATGAGTCCCATGGAGCATATAGAAAATATTCCCCTCCGCGTACCACTTTCCAAACTCTTTGTACCCTCCGTTAGCGTTGATTACAATAGCATCGGGGCCATACTTGTAGCCCAGAAATTCTTCGTAATAGGTCACCCCGTGTTTTATTTTTGGTCCACTATATTCCCTATGGGCGACAATAAAGTTAATCCCATAATCGCCAATCGCTTGATCCTCACCTTTGGGGTTGTTATCTCTTAGGTATAAGAAAGGGTCGGTTAGAGCAAATTCCAGAGAGCCGTAAGCAACCCCTCTCCTTACGGGGACGCCCGTTTTCACACCAGCGATATAACCTAATGCAGTCGGAAAGGCAGAATTAGCAACTCCCGGTTGACTCTCTCCTGGCAGATAAAACTCGTCAATAGCCATTTGTCCATAGATATTGAGGTATTTGATAGGAGAGTAATCCAATTCAAAGGTTAAGAGAGAATTGGCATTACTCCTGATGTAAAGATTGTGGAAAAGCATTGAAGGATTCAAGATCCTAGGGTCGAGAACCGAATCAAACGGCTCAGTACCGTCTTTAGCAGTTTGGAACATTATAGCTTCTGATACGGAAAATCCCACTTTGTCTTTAAACATCCGCCACTCTAATCGGTGCCCTAGGAACATGTTTAACCCATACAGAGGTGTTCTCTGGTCATGTTCGGTAAATTTACTCCCATCAAGGATTGGGTAATATTGGTCGGGATGGGCAAAGAACGAGGTGACTAAGGTATACTTGAAGTTCTTACCGTAGAGGGCCAGACGCGCCAAATCATGATAACGGAGGTGATCGCCCAACATGAGGTTACCAGTTTCCCCTGCACCCCAAGAGAGGTTATCGCGCCCAATTTGGAAAGACCACCCTTCTCCCCCCAGGGCGCCAAAAGCACGGTAGGGCATTCCTAAATCAAGATCCCCAATTCCACTGCCGTAAAGAAAAAAGAGATTTGTAGTAAAAGCTTCTTGCCCGAAATAGGCTGAAGTATGCCCCTCTGTTGGGGAAAATTGGTTAAACCGTCTGCCATCAAATAGAAAAGAAGAGTAGCCGTAGAAGTAGTTGGCAATGTTTGTTTCAAGCCTAATGTCGAGTAGTGACTTTCGGTCGTTGGTATTTTTAACCCACCTTTTTCGGGTGGTGAAATTTTCTGTATCGGTGTGTATATTAGCTTCCAAAGCCGCTTCCAACCCGAATTTAAAGTTTAGGCTCGGCTGTTAGAACTCCTTTTGCATAATCATAAACACTTTGGGCGGCATTGCTCAGTTTTGTTCGGTCAACTTTATCCAGTAACTTTAATAGCTCGTTAGTGCTCCAAGGGCCGGCTGTAGATGGTAGGGCATAACCATTACTTATGTAGAGATAGGTGATTGCTTCGTAGACATCGGAACCGACAGGGTGAATTTTTTGGGTATTAGTTGCAAAGACAATCGTAATAGCGAAAACCATCAAAGCAAAAAATATGGCAATTTTTTTCATCATTAGCTCCTTTAAGTAGTTATCTAAAACAAGGATAGCCTAAATATTATAACATGGCCACTAAGTGGCCTCAGGCGTGCGTGATGCTGCCTCAAACATGGACAATCTACCTTATTATCGCTATAGTGTTACCGAAACATGCTTTAGAAACATTAAGGAGTACCTTAGGAACATGGAACATAGTCTTTCTTACGTGTTAGTAACACCCTACACAATTGCTAAAAGTCGTACCGGGGGAGTTTTAGCACGACTGCTCTCACGCCTCGATATCGAACTCGTCGGTGCTCAGATGTTTGCTCCCGATGAATATTTTGTAACCGAATATGCGAGATTAATTCGCCAACACTACGATGGTGACACAAAAGAGACCAACGAACTGTTGGCCTCTTATATTGAACAAAATTTAGTGCCCTCCCAGGGGAGGCGCCACCGGACCCTTCTCTTAATTTTTCAGGGCGAAGAGCCTTGTCGGAAACTTAGCGAAATTTGTGGACCTGTCCATCCGGAGAGGCGCACGCTCGACTCTCTTACCGGTGAGAGTATC
Organism: Sphaerochaetaceae bacterium; assembly: GCA_041676265.1. Taxonomy (GTDB): domain Bacteria; phylum Spirochaetota; class Spirochaetia; order Sphaerochaetales; family Sphaerochaetaceae; genus DUOJ01. The sequence goes on along the minus strand of JBAYSE010000006.1, from coordinate 15,214 downwards.
AGGGATACCTATGCAGACCTCATTATCGACAGTGAGAATGGAGAGCAGGTCTCCTACTTTGAACCGGCTGTGTTAACTCCTCGGCTTCAAGAGACGGCCAATCTCCACATGAAAATGTTTGCCAATTGGCTAATTGATGAAGAGACGATCGTTGAAAATATCGTCTATCCCAGTTCTCTTAATATTGAGAGATCGTTGGTAATTATCAAACCCGATAACTGGCGCTACGCTTCCAGTAAGCCGGGGACTATCATCGATATGTTTAGTCGTACGGGACTCAGAATCATTGGGATGAAAGTTCATCGCATGAGTGTCGGGGAGGCCCTCGATTTCTATGGGCCGGTTAAAGAGGCCTTGAAAAGTAAGTTAGCCCCTATATTTGGGAAAAAGGCTAAAGCTGAACTGGAGCACCATTTCAAATTATTGCTCTCCAAGGAGACCGAACAGGCCTTAATAGATAGCGTAGGCACCGAATACGCTGTGGACCAATTTGAGCAGATAGTCGAATTCATGTCCGGCAGAAGACCCAGTCAGGTCCCCGTTGAAGAGCTTAACCAACCGGGGACAGTTAAGTGCATGATTCTCATTTATGAGGGAGAAAACGCTATTAACAAGATTAGGGACGTTTTAGGACCTACTGACCCGCTCAAAGCTCCTGGTGGTACTATCAGGCGCGAGTTTGGTAGCAATGTAATGGTAAATACCGCCCACGCCTCAGATTCTCCCGAAAGCGCAGAACGGGAGATGGTTGTTGTCAAAATAACGGAAAACTCTTGCCAAGACATTATGCGGAGCTATCTGGCGCGGTTAGAGAAATAGGGTGCAATTTTGAGTAGTTACAAAATAGTTGTTCTTGACGGTTATACAGAAAACCCGGGAGACTTAAGTTGGGAGGCGTTATCTCAGTTAGGAACCCTAACGCTCTACGATCGCACTGCTCCGAGTGAGGTTTTAGAGCGAATTAAGGCGGCCGAGATTGTCTTAACCAACAAGGTAGTCCTTGACCGTTCAATAATCACCCACAGTCCAAACCTGCGCTACATAGGGGTATTAGCCACCGGTTACAACGTCGTCGATTTAGAGGCTGCCAAAGAGAGAGCTATAATAGTTACCAATATCCCCTCCTACAGCTCTCAGGCAGTGGCGCAATTCACTTTTGCCCTCTTATTGGAGATTTGCCACAATGTAGGTCAGCATAGCCGTGAGGTTTTCAATGGGCGGTGGCAAACGAGCAAAGATTTTTGTTTTTGGGTTGCCCCTCTAATAGAACTCGCCGGAAAGACCATGGGGATTATTGGTTATGGTAAAATCGGGCGAGCAACAGCCCAAATAGCCCAAGCGATGGGCATGCGTGTAGTCGTCAACAACCCCTCACCAGTTCATGATAATTCCGTAGAATCACTCTTTATCGATGAACTCTTGGCGCAAAGTGATGTGATTTCCCTCCATTGTCCTTTAACAGAACAAACTCGGGAGATTATTAGAGCGGAGACTATTGAAAAAATGAAAGACGGAGTAATTCTCCTTAACACAGGTCGGGGTCAGTTAATAAACGAAGGGGATGTTGCCGAGGCCCTCAAAAGGGGCAAAATATACGCAGCCGGGGTCGATGTTGTCTCCCAGGAGCCTATTAGGCACGATAACCCCCTTTTGGGAGCTCCCAACTGTTTCATTACTCCCCACATAGCTTGGGCAACCTATGAGAGCCGTTCACGGTTAATGGAGATTGCCATTGCCAACGTGCGTGGCTTTATTGAGGGCAAGATTCAAAACCAAGTTAACTTATAGGAAAACTAAATCTACAAAATATTCAGGACGGTGGAAATCAGGGGTAGGGGTGGCTATGTCGGCCCATGCTAGATAGTGAGGCCTTTTTAAGAGATCACCGCACTTGTAGAGGTTTCCTTTGAGTTTTGTCCCCTCGAGAGTATCGAGCCCAGCGATTAAACCACTGTAATGAAGGGGGAGGGCGAGTAGAACCTCCCACTCGTAATCACTAATTATTTGGGGGAAGATGGCAAGCTGCTGAAAGAAGAGAGGATCAAGAGGGAAGCGACTATGGCGGTCCATTCCGATGTTCGCCAAGAGGGCGCCATTGGGATTACACTCAAAGTTGGCGTAGCGCTCTGAGGAACCTTGGACAAAGATCTCAACGCAACTATCTTGTGAGACAGCCTCTCCATGATTCTTATAGGTCGCCCTAAGCTCCTCCTCCTCTACCCGGAAATGGACAAACAAGGTTGTCTTGTAATACGCCAAGGCAAAGGTTGTGGTAATCTCTTGGGCGTAGTTGTAGTAGGGCTCCCACCTCTGGGGGGTTAGTTCCCCTTTGGTGCCAAACTCCTTCACCACGTCGACCCAATTCTCGCGGGCGGTGTTTAAAAAAGCCCCGTTCAAACGGGGGATGAGTAAAGTTTTTCCCATAGCTTTTTAATTCCTTCTTTTATTATGTTGTATCATAGGTTAAACTCTTTTGTGAAGTTTTAATGGGCAATAGAGGAGGTTTCCAGTTGAGTTCTTTTCAACCCGATTTTAATGAGCTCTTAAAAGTGGTTAAGAGGCAGAGTCCCTCGCGGCCGGTGTTATTTGAGTTTTACATGAATGAAAATGTTTATAACCGTGTGGTTGCGGACAATGAGTTGCCCAAAATTGACCCTAAGTACAAAGATTGGCTTAAGATGGCCTTAACCTTTTACCGCTTAGGTTATGATTACGCGACGCTACTCCCGCCACAAGCCATCTTCTTCCCGGAACTGCGAGAACACCACGATGACAAGCGAACCTATTCACTCAATGAAGGGTCTGCCATCGACTCGTGGGAAGCCTTCGAGACCTACCCTTGGCCCAACTACGACACAATCGACTACACCTATCTGGAGGAGGTTGCCAAACATCTCCCCGCGGGGATGAAACTAATTCCCAGTGGTCCCGGTGGAGTTGAGGAGATTGTTATCTCCCTAACCGGTTACGAGAACCTCTGTTACATGATGGCCGATGATGAGGCATTGGTGAGTGCCCTCTTTGATGAAGTTGGTCGGCGACTAACCAAATACTACCGAGAGGTGGGCTCTTTTGAGGCCGTAGGGGCCTGTCTCTCCAACGATGACTGGGGATTTAACACCCAAACGCTCCTCTCACCAGAACAAATGGAGCGCTGGCTGATTCCTTGGCACGTGAAAATTTCGCAAGCTATTCGAGGTAACGACAAGCCGGCCCTTTTTCACTGCTGTGGCAATGTCTACTCAGTTTATAACTGGATAACAGAGAACTATGATGGCAAACACTCCTATGAAGACTCTATAATGCCGGTAGAAGAGGCATGGGAGCGCTATCATAAAGAGATAGCTGTCCTAGGTGGTATCGACGTTAACTACATGATAATGGAAGACAACAGAGCGGTTTATGAGCGCTCTAGAGCCTTGTTGGAACGCACCAGCCAAGAAGGCTCTTTTGCCTTGGGAACCGGTAACTCTGTCCCCGATTACCTGCCAAATGAGAAATACTTTACTATGCTCAAAGCCGCTTGGGATCTGCGGGGCATTAAAACGGAGTATATCTAAGGGAAAGCGGCTAGATAGCCTTAATTACATAGTCGCCTAGCACCTCTTCCAGCGGTTTAAAATCGGGGGCGCTGTAGCCTAAGGGATTGTGACGAAGCCACCCTTCGGCGTACTTAAATCTTAGAGAATCTTTACCCACCTGCTCACTCATATCGTACATTGTTTGAATGTATGAATCGAGTTTTTGGCTGTCATCCAACCAGTTGCGTTGAGAGACATGCATCCCTAGCATTGTGGCCTTTTTATCAATCACGGTGGTAATGTCCACAAAGAGGTGCGCTTCAACTTTTTGAGAGAGACCGTCGTGTAGACCATAGGGGAGAGCATGGTAAACAGCCATCTCCTTCATTACCGGGTCAACTTGAGGAATCGTATAGAAGTTAGGCATACCCCTGGCAAAGGTTGCTGTTACCGCTATACGGGCGGTATTCATATGGTCTTCCATATAATCGCGGAGGGCGGGAATTAGAACGATGTCTGGAGCAACCTGCCGTACTACAGCCGTCGTCTTACGCACTAAATCTAGGTTGTAGAGCACCTCTATGTCGTTGGCAATGTCGTGGTGCCAAGTAGCCCCCAGAAAAGCTGCTGCATTTTGGGCCTCTTTGCGCCTTATTATCTCAATTTCTGCACGACTGTACTCGAGTGTGCCACAGTTTCCATTGGCTAAGTTCATATAGTGGAGCTCGAGACCGATCCCTTTTAACAAAAAGAGGGAGCCGGCCATCATAAACTCAATATCGTCGGGGTGGCAACCAATCGCCAAGACAGTCTTAATGGGTGTTTGTCGCTCTTTAAGCATGACTGATGAGGACCTCCCGGCCTCCGTTCAGAGCTGATTCGTGACAAGCTAAAACCAGCTTAATGTTCCGTAGTCCCTGTGAACCGTCGAGCCTCCGGTTGTTTAAAATCGATAAGGCGTGCTCCTTTATTTGAGCTTGATAGATATTTTCCACATCCGTAAGGCAGAAAGATTTGCACAACTCGTCGGTTTGTAGCTCTAGTTTGATGGGTACCGGTTCATCCGAATGGCCCGAGAGTTGGAACATTGTTCCGTAGCCTCGGATGATTCCCAACTCGCCATAAATTTCGTATCCCAGGTTTTGAAGGGTCCCCACCACTCCTCCTCGGGGTTGATTAAAAGCGACGCGGACACTCCCTTTGAGTCCACTGTCCAATTCGTAGGCGATAAAAGCTCCATCTTCTACGACAATGTCGAGGGTTTTGGGGTAGTAAGTACAGCGAACACTTTTAATCTTTTCTTGAAACAGAAATTCGGCCATATCGAGACAGTGGCCACCAACGTCTCCAATCGGACCACCGACTTCAGCCGGATTAGAACAACGCCAAGTGGCAGCTTCACTAGGGTCCGATCCATAGAGGAATTCCATGTGGAAAACCGCATAAGGGTCCTCTCCTAGGGCTTTTTGTTTCAACAATTGCTGGGTTTTCAGGTTGTAGACGTTTTTTGACATCATCAAATTAACCGAAACGCTTAAGTTTTTTTGGGCAGCCAGGCGAACCAACTCTTCTCCATCTTCTGCAGTGGTGGTCATCGGTTTTTCGATTAGGACGTGTTTACCATTTCGCAGGGCATCCATAGCACTCTTAAAGTGGGTTCCATTCGATGTTGCCACATAGATTGCTTGGATGGCGGGGTCAGCTAACATCTCTTGGTAACTGTCGTACCAATTAATTCCAAGGGCTTGTGCAGCAACTTTACGCTCTACGTTTAAGTCAGTTGCTCCCCTTAAAACGAAGGGGAGGCTAGGATTACTAAAGCGTTTTTTGTCGAGGGCAAAGCCCTCTTTGGCTACTCTGTTTTCTGCAATCCCGCCAAAGCCTACAATTCCATACTCTATGACACGCATACTACCCCCCTATTTATAGTGTTTCTGAAGAACACTCTTCACGGCATCGATACAGAGTTGGATATGTTCCTCTTGCCAAGTTGGATGCAAGAAAAGGCTGAGGGTTTGACTTCTCATTTTTTTGGCCACGGGGCAGACTGTTGCGGAATAGTTAACTGAATCGGCGTCGGTGTACTCTTGTGATAAGAAGGGGAATTTTACCTTGCCAAAGCCATTGAGTTCTTTGTAAGCCTTTTCTTCATAGGCTTCCGGCCATTGAATACCGTAACAGGGGATGCCCATACCAACCAGCTCTTTGCTAAATTGGGGCGCTTCGATGGTAATTTCAGCCAAATCAAGCAAAATAGGGTACCACCAGTAGGCATTTTGGCGCTCAGCAGTATTGACCGGAATAGCTTTGATTCCCCTAAGATCTCTGAAAGCCTCATCGTAAATTTTCGCAAAAGCCCTCCTACGGGGCAAATTCCAGCTATCGAATCGTTTAATCTCGTTAATTCCAATAATTGACTGGATTTCGGTCATACGGTAGTTAAAGCCGACTCTATTGTGGATATAGGTGAGTTTTTCCTCCATCGCCAAGAGGTTTAGTCGTTCCTTTACATCATACCCGTGGTCACGGAATGAACGGCACTCCCAAGCTAATTCTGCATTATTGGTGACAACCATCCCCCCTTCTCCGCCGGTCGTAAAGTGTTTGCTTTGGCAGAAGCTAAAGCACCCCACGTCGCCAAGATTGCCGACTTTAACCCCCTTATAAGTCCCGCCAAAACACTGGGCACAATCTTCTATCACGTAGAGGTTGTGGGTTTTGGCAAAAGCGAGGATTGGTCCCATATCGGCGACAATTCCGTAAAGGTGAACCACTATCAGTGCTTTGGTACGTTGCGTTAGCAGTTCTTCAAGACCGGCAGGGTCAAGGGTGTGTTCTTCGGTTACATCGCCAAAAACAGGAATTGCTCCCGCTTGTACGATACTGAAGCTCGAGGCGATGAATGAGTAGGATGGGACAATAACTTCATCACCGGGGCCTAGGCCTAAACTGGCAATTGCCGTGTGGAGGGCGGCGGTACCATTCGTGCAACTAATGGCAAATTTACTGCCTTGCCATTTGGCAAAAACTTCTTCAAACTCCATCCCCTTTTTACCGGTCCAATAATTAACCAGACCGTTTTTAATTGGTTCTTGGATGTCGGTGAGCGTCTCTGGGGCGAATTGGGGCCACATCGGGAAACCCAATTTTGCCGCTCCGTCTCCACTCATTATTAAATCATTCTCCTTTTTCACAAATAACCTCCTCAAATAACTTTATCTCCCTTTTGAGTCCATTATACTCCAAGCTAATCCTCTTTTGTAGTAATTTTGGCCGCGTGGTAAGGAGGGCAAGAGAAACAAACTGGCCCTTAGCGGGCCAGACAGATAGGTAAAAATACTCTTAACTTTTAGTGCATTTCGGCTGAAGTGACACCCAAGTTAGGCAGAAGATAGTTAAAAACAACATTGGGGTGGTCCGCTAAGAGGGACATGGGGACACAAGGATCGGCAAGTTTGTTGCCAATCATATAAGCTGTTAAGCGCATTCCAAAGGGATTGTCGTGCCAGCCAGGGTGCCAAATGCTAACCTTCTCAGTTTTCCAAGTCTCAACCGGCCCCACTGTGACGGCATGGTCTGGGATATTGGTGACAACTCCGCCCCCCGATGTACGGGCATTTTGAATCATAGTCATAGGGTGAATTTCGAGAACTCTGGCTCCTAATTTTCGGTACTCTTCGGCTGTGGGTGGCTCTTTATCATAAGGAGCTACCCTTTGAGGTGGATCGTTGAAAGCCCAGTGTTTGGTCTCTCCCTGTCCCCCTTGCATGACGAGGCATTTGATGTCGTCGTATGATTTGGTATACTGATCAATTCCCGCTACGGTGGGGAAGTGGAGGTGCTCTTCGGGCATTCTGAGGTGTTTATCAACTCGGTTGTAGAAGAGTTCAAGAACAGCTTTTTTAAAACTTAAAGGATAGGAGAGGTCCACCTCTTTACCATCAATGACCCACTCGTCCATGCTCCAGAAGTGGCCCTCTTTTACATCGAGTTCAAGGTCGTTAATAATCCTGGCCACTAAAGGTAGCTGCTCAGTTGGACCAATTGGTCCACAAATTCCGGTTGGATTGTCGGCGGTTGAGGCTTTAAAAGCGTTGATATATTCAAGGGCTTCAGCCAAGAAAAACTCATCGCGGGTCTCAAAAAAATTGATCTTAAAACCGGGTCTCTGTAGAGCGAGCAGATCCTTAGCACTTAGCCTTGCAGAGGCATTAAGAATCTCCGTGTCGATAGTAGTATAATCCCACCATCCTTTTGCTACCATACTTTCTCTTCTCATGAAAACTCCTCCTTCGATGTTTAACATCGCTATTTGAATATATTGTATGGAAATGCCTGGAGTATGGTATTCTCCAACCCCATTTGACATGCTCCAATAACAGCCGCTTCATAGCCTAGTCGCGTCAGACGAAAGTGGGGGAGGGGAAAAGGGACTGCCTTTTCCAAACACCTTCTCATCGGCTCCAATACAAACTTCTCACAATTGGGCAAATCTAACAAGCTCCCCCCTAAGACAACCAATTCCGGATTGAGAGTCACCAAAAGGTTACCAATTCCGGTAGCGAGGAGTTGTCCATACTGTTTTAGGATTGCTTGAGCACTCTGGTTGCCATCGTTGGCGAGTTCACCAATTAGAGTGTGGGTTAAGTTTTCATAAGAGTAGTTAGCTGCCCGAAAAATATCATCTCCCTTACCGGCATGGATTAGATTGGAAGCAATGCGGGGGATTTGCTGAATCGAACAGGTTGCTTCAAAAGTATTTTCCTCCAGAGAGCCGGAAAAACCGTTGGGGATGCGTTGGTAGCCGATTTCACCAGCAGCTCCGTTGACACCTCTGTAGAGGAGGCCATTAAAGAAAATGCCGGCACCAATGCCGTAGTGAACGGTAACAAAAACAAAGTTTTCCTCTTGAATCGGGGTATGGTAGTGTTTTTCAGCGATAATAGCTAAATTTTCATTATTTTCGAGAAACACCGGGACGCCAAAAGTATTTTCGATTAATTTCTTCAAATTAATCTCTTTTAAACGGCTATACAGAACGGCGTAGATTTTTTCATTTTTAAGGTCAATGGCGGCAGGCACCCCTATAGTGAAAGAGATTACGGGGACCTCGACGTTATTGATGTATTGGACGTTATCGAGGAAACTCTTGATGTGGGCAAGGATATGATTCTCGATAGAGTCGGCATTGAGATCAAAATTAACATCCTCTACGGTCAAGATCTTGCCGGCCATGTCCATTTTGGCGATTTTGAAGATGGGCAGTTCGATTGAGATACCTACAGAGACCCCCAATTGTGAGTTAATCTCGACCTCAAAAGCTTGGCGTCCCTTATCGGTAATAATCTTCTTCTCACGGAGATATTTAAGTTTTATGAGTTGGTCAACCGAACGAGAAACGGCTGGCAGGCTAAGATTTAGGGCTTTGGAGATTACCGAGCGGTAGGTTGCTCCCGTTTTTCTGACATAATTAAGGATTAAAGAGGTGTTAATCCTATTTTGCAGATTAGCGTTGACTGCACTCCGCAACCTTAAATGGTCCAAGGTTTCCCTCCCAGAGATATCTCTTCAAAGTAATCGAGCATCGTTTTAACGATGGGCAAAGGGGTGTGTGGGTAGAGTCCGTAGGTTAAAATAAGGCCACCAGCCGCATCGTACATACTCTTCATAACATAATTTAGATATTCTTTCACCACATAGGGCTCATTTTGTTGCGTTACAAATTGGCGGTCGATATCGAGGTCGACCACAACCTTATTTTTGAAGTTTGCTTTAAGCCACTCAATAGAATTTACCCTATCTTGCACATTAAAAACCCTCACCGGCAATTTAAGGAGCTCAGGAGCTAATGCTCTGATATCGCCATCACTATGCATGTGGATGATGGCATTGTGACGAACGGCACTCTCCATTAACTCTCGATAGAGGGGGACAATATGGGTTTTAAAGAGGTTAGGGGAGAGCATGGGGCCCACCTGCATGCCCAAATCTTCGGCGTACCCCATCCACTCTACATCGACATATTCGATGAATCGGTCAACCAAGGCTAGGTTAAACTCTTGTAACATCGCGAGGATTTTACTGAGTTCTTTGCCCCCGTCATAGAGTAGAAAGAGCGCCTTCTCGTAGCCCAATAGATCTACTAGTTTTAAAAAGGTATGCCCGTGCCCAATCTCTCCGGAGCGCAGGGCGGTGAAAAAACCAATTGAACCACCCGTGGGTGACTTTCCCTTCTCCCATGTAACAGGATACCAGTGGGTAGTCTCAGCGGGATTAGGAGGCTTAAAGGTGGCCAGGTTTTCTAGGTCGCCCAAGCTATGATAAATGACGCTACCCATTAAGCCGCTCATGGTTGTTTGCCAGCGACACCCCCAAGGGTCTTCCCATATCTCTTCTGCTCTACACCATGGTTGATAGGGGACAGGCACCCCCTCTTGGCCATAAGGGGGTACCCCTTCGCTGAAGAGCGTGGGGTGCTTTTCAATTAGCTGTGAGAGTTGATGACGTTCGTAATAATCCCAACAGGCTAAATTGATGTGGAAAATTACGGGGACTCTAGCAGGATAATCGTAATTAACCGCCTTTAGAAGCGTTTCCTTGTCCAAAACCTCTCCTTATTTGCCAAAAATAAGCGTTATAGCTAACACTACGTTACCGATAAAGAATTCCAATTTATATTAATATGGGGTGAAATGGGGTGTCAAGTGAAAAAAAGAGGGGTCTACTTTAAGGTTGACAACTAAAATGAGGTGAAATAGAATAAAAGAGGCAAAAAAGGTGAGGTATAATTAACACTGAGTAAATCATAGCTTGGTGTACAAAAAAAGGAGGAAAGACTATGAAAAAGGTGTTCTTAGTCGCCGCTTTGGTGTTACTACTGGTAACATCTGTAACTTTTGGGGCGGGCCAAAAAGAGGCCGCTAGGCCAAAAGTTACCGTTTTCTGGGCCCTCTATGACGGACTGACCGAAGAGTACAGAGCCAATCTACAAAGTGCGTTTATGAAAGAGTATCCCCATATCGATTTGGACATTGTTCCAATCCCTTGGGATAACGTTTACGACAAGTTAACAACTGCAATGGCTGGTAAAAATCCGCCCGAATTGTGTGTCATCGGAACCCGTTGGGCTCTTGAACTCTTAGCGCTTGATGCTCTGGAACCCCCTGAGAAGTACGTCAATAAGGCTACAATGGACAACATCTTTGATGGTGCCAAAGAGGCTTACATTGGAGGGACCCTCTGGGGATTACCGATTGCCGCCGGAGCAAGGGTGCTGGCAATTAACACTGATCTAACCGACAAAGTTCCGCAAACCATGGAGCAACTTCGCGAATTTGCCCTTGAGGCTCAAAGAAGGACTGGAAAGTATGGGTTAGTGATGCCCGGTAAGAAACATACCGAGTTGACCGACTTCCTCTACTACTTCTATTCCAACGGTGGGGAATTCTTTGAATTTAAGAGCGATGGTTCTTTTGGAAAGTGTGTAATCAACAGCGATGTGGGGGTTAAAGCTCTCGAGTTTATGGTCCAGTTAGCCACCAAGGATAAAGTCGTCCCTGCCGGTTACCTTTCTCAGACGAGGATGGAGTCCCACCCCGTATTCTACGCCGGGGATGCAGCTTACGTGATGATAGGTGCTTGGGCCGATTCAGCATTAGAGCAAGCAGGTGCGAAGTTTAAAGTCAAATATGCCCAAATTCCCGGATTTGCCGGTAAAAAATCGGCTCCTCTTATGGTTACCGACTCGCTTGCTTTCTTCAAAGATGCCAAGTACAAAGAGGAGGCGGGGCTATTTGTCGATTTCTTCTATCGCGATGAGTGGAAGGCTAAATTTGACGAGCTAATCGGCTTCCCACCGGTTACCAAATCGGCTGCTACCCTACCACAGTTCCAGACCCCTCTCTATAAGGCCCTTGGAGATGCGGCTGCTAACGCAAAGCCAATTCCTCTGGTTGAGGGATTTGCCGAGATGACCGACGTTGTATGGGATGCGGTCGTCATGGCTTACCTTGGTCAGAAGACTCCCAAAAAAGCCTTAGATGATGCTGCCAGGGAAATTGATGCTATTAAGGCTTCTTACGAATAGGAATTTTAATTTCTACTCCACCCAAACCTGTTTTGGGTGGAGCTCTCCTTAATCCAAATTTTTATCTAAGGTGGGCTGCAAATGAAACAACTACCAACAAAAAAACTTAGTAGTGAGTCTAGAATGGCATATGCTCTTTTAGCCCCTGCGGCTCTCTTTATTGCTGTTTTTATGGTGTACCCAGTTTTGTACGTAATCTTGATGTCCTTGTTTAAGACCAATAAGCTGGGGATTCTACAAAACTTTATCTGGTTTGAAAATTTTGTAAAACAATTTCAGAAAGCGGTTTTCTGGGAAGTTACCGGACGCTCTTTGCTCTGGACAGTTTTGGCTGTCTTAACAAAGACCGTTCTAGGGATGGTAATTGCCCTCTGTCTCAATGTTGAGTTTAGAGGGCGGAAATTTGCCAGAATTCTCTTTATTATCCCCTGGGCCTCTTCGGTGCCTATCAGTTCAATGTTGTGGAAATGGGTGTACGATCACGAGTTTGGATTGTTAAACCACACCTTTATCAGCCTGGGGATAATGAGGCATCCTCCGGTGTGGACCGGCGACCCCTTCTGGTCATTCTTTGCCTGTTTGTGGGTCGATATCTGGATTGGAGTCCCCTTTATGGCCTTAGTCTTTTTAGCGGGGATGCAATCGGTTTCCAGGGACCTCTACGAGTCGGCAGAAGTTGATGGAGTGGGAAGCTGGGGAAAGTTCTTCTACATTACTGTCCCCAGTATTAAACAGATTATCTTTATAGCCACACTTCTTTCCAGTCTGTGGACATTTAACGACTTCAATACTATCTACATTCTAACGCGGGGCGGACCGGCCGGTGCTACCGACATTTTGATCACCTCAATCTATAAAAACGGATTTGAATGGCTCCGCTTTAGTGATGCGGCTGTCATGGCCGTGATAACCTTCATGATTTTGATGGTGGTTAGTATTGTTTACGCCAGAGTCTATTTTAGAGGAGGGGATGAGGCACTATGAAGAAATTAACATTCCGCAATAAACACAAAATTGTAGTTGTGTTGTTGACCTTAGTCTTATTAATCATCATGTTGTTCCCTTTCTTTGTAATGCTTTCAACGATGTTGAAAAGGGGGACCGACATCTATGTCAGACCCCCCTATTGGATTCCCAAACACTTTGCCTGGAACAACTTTGTGAAAGTTTGGTCGGAGTATCATCTCCTCCAATATTTCAACAACTCCATTTTGGTGGGCTTGGGGACAACTGTTTTGAATTCAATCGTAATTATCCCCGCGGCCTACGCCATTGCACGGTTCAAGTTCTCTGGGCGTTCACTAATCCTCTACTCCCTCTTGGCAATGCAGATGTTCAGCCCGGTTATCATAATAATCTCCCTCTTTAGAGTTTTTATTAAACTTCAACTCTTAGATAAACTAATTGGACTCGTTTTAGCCAACACGGTGATGACCCTCTCCTTTACCACGTGGCTGATGTTTGGCTACTTTTCGAGCATCCCGAGGGAGATTGAAGACGCGGCGAGAATTGATGGGTGCTCTCGGATGGGGACTTTAACCCGCATCATAATCCCCATCGCTGCCCCCGGGTTAGTGACGGCGATGATTTACACCTTTATTCAGGCTTGGAACGATTTCTTGTTTCCCCTCTCGTTTATTAATGCCCAAAAAAAGATGCCCCTCACTTTGGGGATTTATCAGTTTGTGGGGCGCTGGTCGACGCAATGGGAGATGCTAAATGTGGCCGCCTTCATAGCTTTAATTCCGGTTCTTGTTCTCTTCTTCATCATTGAAAAACAGCTGGTAGCCGGTCTGGCCGGGGGGGCCGTCAAAGGTTAGCTAAGTAGATCGAAATATTATCGATTAGGAGGTTTATAAAGGATGGTAAAAGGAATAAACTACTGGGCTTTTCCCCCCAATGGAGAGGGGCAGTTGTTAAGTGCAATTGAGGCCTTAGATAAAGCTCAAGAACTCGGTTTTGACGCCGTAGAGTTTACAGTCGATCCCGAAGGGGCAGTCACATTGCAAACAAGTCAAAGAGAGGCTGAAACAATCCGACAAGAGGCCGCTAAAAGGGGGTTAAAGTTAATTACACTCGCTTCAGGACTGGCATGGGGCACTTCGCCTACCAGTGCTGATCCTAAGGTCAGAAGTGCCGCTAATGAAAACAGTAAAACTCAAATCCGACTGGCCGCTTGGTTGGGATGCTCAACTATCCTCTATCTACCGGGGATGGTCTCAGCTTGCTTTGTCCCCGATTTCACCCCCCAGCCTTACGATAAAGTCTGGCAGTGGGCCCGCGAAGGAGTGTTGGAGGTATTGCCGCTGGCCGAGGAGCTGCAAGTAAAGCTTGGAGTTGAGAATGTATGGAATAGGTTTTTGTTAGGACCGGTTGAAATGGCCCAGTTTATCGACTCTTTCTCCAGCGATTTTGTGGGTTCCTATTTTGATATTGGCAATGTCATGCTCTATGGACACCCAGAACATTGGATTAAAATTTTGGGCAAAAGAATTTTTGCCGTGCATGCCAAAGACTTTAGGGTCAATGTTGGAAATCTAGATGGATTTGTGGACCTGCTTGCGGGGGATGTTAACTATCCGGCGGTGGTGGAGGCTCTGCGTGAGGTTGGCTATGAGGGCCCGTTGACTGCCGAGTACGTTCCGGGAATTTTAGGTGCGGCTGAGAAGGCCATCGCATCGTTAAAACTTATTGAAAAGATGTAAGGGAGGCCAAATATGGTACGTGTAGCCCTAGTGGGATTGGGATTCATGGGAAGAATGCACCTTAGCATTTACGGTGACATAGAGGGAGTTGAAATTGCCGCTCTGTGTGATGCTAGGGAAGAGGGGTTAGATCTCTCCAAGGCCGGGGGTGGCAATATCGCCGTGGGGGAGATCAAGAGTGACCTCTCCAAGACAAAAAAGTACACCGATTACAAACAGATGTTGAAAGCTGGGGGTTTTGATTATGTTGACTTATGCGTCCCTACCTACCTCCATAAAGATTTTACTATCCAAGGGCTGAGAGCGGGCTACGATGTCTTCTGTGAAAAACCGATGGCCCTCTCGACAGCCGATGCCGAAGAGATGATTCGAGTCTCCAAGGAGACGGGGAAACTGCTCACTGTTGGCCAATGCCTTAGGTTCTGGCCGATGTATGTAAAAATTAAGGAGCTGCTTGACTCTAATAAGTATGGCAAGGTAATTAGTGCCGAGTTTGCGCGCTACTCTCCACAGCCAACTTGGAGCATAGATGGCTGGTTGTCTAAAGGAGAACTCTCGGGTAGTGCTGCCGTTGACCTTCATGTGCACGATGTCGACATTATCCACTTCTATTTTGGCCCTCCATTGAGCGTCACCTCTTCCGGGGTTGAAGCCTCCGGTGGAGGCTATGGCCACATCTCTACCATTTATGAATACCCCGGGATGAGTGTTACTTCGGTGGGTAACTGGCTCTGTAGTGACTCCTTTCCCCTAATTATGAGGGCTTTGATTGTCCTTGAAAAAGGAGTTATTAACCTCGATACCTCTCAAAGTGACTCATTAGTAATCTATGAGGAGGGTAAAGGTAAAACAGTTCCTAAATTGGATGATAAAGATGGGTATTACTATGAATTGTCCGCCTT
>JBAYSE010000005.1:0-25088 GCA_041676265.1 Sphaerochaetaceae bacterium | reverse complement strand
GCTGCAAACTCTCCTTGGGGAAGATCTAAAAACTATTTCAAAACAGGTGAATAAATGGTACTGTAATCACTGAACAATTTTAGCCTTTTTAAGGTACTGTTTTCACTGAACGTTCACACCTATGCGAGGAACTCCTCGATTACCGCCAATAACTCATCGTAGGTAGTGGTGAAGGGCAGGTCCTTCTCCTCCTCTTGGATCCCCTGCGGAGCCCTAAAGAGGGCCCCCTGGTCGGCTCTCTTAATCATCGATAAATCGTTGTAAGAGTCCCCACCGGCAAATACTTTGTACCCCAGCCCTTGGAGGGCTTCGACGGCTTTGCACTTTCCGTCACGCTGACGCAGGGTGTAGTCGGTTATCATATTGGTTTGTTTATCGACTACTAAAGAGTTACAAAGAAGGGTGGGCCACAAGAGCTTCTCCATGAGGGGAGAGGCGAATTGGGTGAAGGTATCGCTTAATATGAAAACTTGAGTTTTTCGGCGAAGAGCATTGAGAAAGTCGAGGGCCCCCTCAAGGGGCTCCATCGCTTTTATCACCGCTTGGATATCTCCAAGGGTGAGGTTGTGCTCTCTAAGGATTGCTAAGCGCCCCCGCATCAACACATCGTAGTCACTGATATCCCTCGTGGTTAACCGTAACTGCTCAATACCCGTTCGCTGGGCAACATTAATCCAAATTTCGGGGACCAAAACTCCCTCGAGGTCTAAGCATACAATCTTCATACTCTAACAAACTCTCCCCTCTTGGCAGCTTCAAATAGCGCTAAAATTACTTTGGTCTGTTGCAGTGTATTCTCTAGAGAACCGGCAAAAGCCTCACCAGTCTTTGCAGAGCGGGCAAAGTTTTCACACTCTAAGCGGTACTGGTCGCTTGGCGGATAATCGAAAAGGGCAGCTAAGGGCTCACCTTCGTCACCGTAGATTTCAAAACCGTACTTCTCTTTTTCATTGCTAAAATAGGTCTCGTTTAAAACAAAACGGTGGTTCTCCGTGTAAAGGGTAAACGTAGTGTCTAATGGGTGGCGCATACCACAAGCAAAACTCATCTGCGCGCCACTGGGGAAACGCAATAGCCCGGTGGTATGGTAATCGACCTGTGAAGTACTCTCTTTCTCCATGATACAGGCAACTTCACTGGGTTCTTCGCCCAACATCCAGCGCCCTACGACTATAGGGTAAACACCAATGTCCCACAAAGAGCCACCTCCCTGTTCACAAGGATAGGCGTTTCTAACATCGTGAGGGTTATCGTTGAAGAGGTAGAAAACACCATGGGCACTACTAGGAGTCCCAAATTTTTTCGTCTCTAATATCTCCCTTAACCCATAAAGTCGCTCTTGGTGGAGCGTCGCATAGGCCTCCCCAATGAGTTTACCACTCTGGTTACGCAACTTTAGCAACTGCTCGACCTCTTCTATAGAGAGAGCCAAAGGTTTCTCACACAGAACGTGCTTACCCGCCTCTACCGCCTTTTTTGTCCACTCAAAATGGAGGTGGTTAGGAAGTGGGATATAGATAAATTCGATTGAGCTATCGGCTAAAAGCTCCTCATAAGATCCGTAGGCCACAGGAATACGGTTCTCTTTGGCATAGGCTGCCGAGCGCTCTTGATTCCTTGAAGCCACGGCGACCAACTCACACTCATCGCTCGAGTGTAAGGCGGGAATTAAACGCCTACGGGCAATGTCGGCCGTTCCTAAGATTCCCCAACGACTTTTTTTCATCTTTGCTCCTCCTACGTCCCTAATAGTGCCTCAGTTATCCTCTTTAGACAAGCGATGCCACCAAAAACATCACCACTTCACTCAACTCTACCGTACAGCCCAACACATCCCCTGTGACCCCTTTAATGGCTTTTCGTGCGATTAATGCCACAACCAAGGTTGTCAATGCCCCCGAAACAAACATACCGACGATTGGTTTGTACAGAGGGAAAAAGAGGAGCAAAGAAAGACCCACCCACAATAGAGCGACTGCCACGTGCCGTAATTTACCATCTTTCACCTGGGAAGCTGCCGTCCCCGCCTCTCTGGCGTAAGGGTTAAACACCGCTTGGGCCACTACAAAGAAGCGGGCAAAAAGGGGAACATAAAAGAGGAGCGGTGTCTTAGATTGCTCTAAGAGGGCGGCAATTGTTGCCGTCTTTAACAAGAGGGTCACAATTAAGGCGACCACCCCAAATGTCCCGATATGGGAGTCCTTCATAATCTCTAAGCGGCGTTCACGGTTATAACCACCGAGAAAACCATCGAAAGTATCGGCTAGGCCGTCTAGATGAAAAGCCCGCGTTAAAATAGCCAAAAGGGCAACTATTAAGACCGAAGTTGTAAAGATTGGTACCTTTAGAAACGTAAAGAAGTAGATAAGGGCTCCCAACAGAGCACCGACGGGGACGTACCAATAAAAGCCCGTGGCACCACTTTTACTCTCACGCCCGGGAAAAGGGATTATGGTAAGAGTCCGCATGGCTGTCGCTAAACCCCACCCTTTCATAAAGACCCCCCTTTAACGACTACCGGGAGGCCAGCCACCATCCAGATAACCCTGTCTGCCATGGCCGCCACCGCTTGGTTAAGCCAGCCGGCGTGGTCACGGTAGTGGCGGCTAAGGGCAGTTGCCGGAATGATCCCCTGCCCCACTTCGTTGGTGATAACAATCACCCTTTGAGAACACCTTTTTAGGGCAGCTAAAAATTGCTCAATCTCCTCATAATTCGCCTGAAGGCCGCGGTAGTGAATTACATTCCCTAACCACACAGTAAGGCAATCGAGGAGGACAACATCTACCGATTTGTCAATCTGGCTAAGCGCTCCAGCCAAGTTCAGGGGCTCCTCGATAGTTTGACTAAAAATCCCTGCACGCCTTTTTTGGTGATGCTCGATTCTTTTGGCCATCTCCTCATCGGTCACTTCGGCCGTTGCTATGTAGAGACGATTGCCCTCAATCGCTTTAGCCATAGCCTCTCCATAACTACTCTTGCCACTCCTGCCTCCACCAATTATTAGGGTTATCTCACTGCTGTGCATGTCGGTCCACTCCTTGCTTCTTCAAAAGGGCTACCGAATCGGTAACTGCAGCCTCTTCAAAGGGGGTCATCTCTAGAAAGAGGGTCATGGCCTGTTTGATTATCAACCAGGCAAGGGCTGCGCCGCTCCCCTCCCCTAAGCACATGGAGAGGGAAAGGAGGGGAGTAACCTCCATATATTTCAAAAGGAGGGCGTGCCCACTCTCTTTTGATTCGTGACAAAAAATCAGGTAATCCTTAACGGCTTCATCGATCTTTATGGCAATCAAGGCTGCTATACTGGTAATAAAGCCATCAACTAAGATAACTTTTTTAAGAGAGGCTGCTTGTAGCATCCCCCCCACTATGGCCGCTATTTCAAAGCCCCCGAAAGTCTGTAACACCTCCAAAGGGTCCTCTATCTTCCCATGGAAATCTAGGGCTGCACTGAGAACTCGGCATTTGTGGTTGAGCCCTTCAGCGCTAAGACCGGCGCCCTTACCGGTACACGCCTCTACACTGTAACCCGTTAAGCTGGCCATCAAAGCTGAGGCGCTCGCAGTATTACCTACCCCCATCTCTCCAAAGGCAATTGTGCTAACCCCTTCAGCGTGGCACCTCTGTACTTCCCCCTTACCGGCTTCAAGAGCCAACTCCAGTTGTTCCCTGCTAAGGGCCTTTTGATGGGCAAAGTTGGCTGTCGAGTAGGCAATCTTACGATTAACAATACCTAAGGCGATGTCAAAATCGTAGTTGACCCCCATGTCGATAACCCTTAAATCGAGGCCATTTTCACGACACATTAGCCCAATGGCCCCCCCGCCGTGGGCAAAGTTCACACACTGCTGCCATGTGATTTCCTGGGGACTGGAACTCACTCCCGCTTGCCATATGCCGTGGTCAGAGGCAAAAAGAAGGAGTGCGGGGCGCCCCAGTTGTGGTCTTAAACTCCCGCACATTGAGACTATTTCTACTGCCAGACTCTCTAGGCGCCCTAGGGAGAGTTGGGGTTTAGCTTTCTTGTCCCAAATTTCCCAAGCCTCTCGCTCTAAGTGCCTTGAGCGCTTCTCAATCTTCATGGCGTCAGTGTAACTGCACGGCAAGAAAGAGTCTATCATTCAGAGGGAAAAATCTGGGGGTAAGAGTTCTTCATTCCGCGCTGTAACCACAAATTGGGAATGACTAACCAGTTGTTATCTAAGCTGGGCTCGACCTCGTCGGTAGACTGGAACAGATCCATTAAATAGGACCTAATAGTCTTATCGCCTACCGGTTTTATGCGGCTCGCATCGACACCGACCTGCTCCAGATAGCCCCCTTTTTCAAACGCCCGCGCTGAATTAAAGACCACGGAGAAGGTTCTCTCTAACCTAAAAGGGGCACCGGAGCGGAGTGTTTTAATAATCACCCTCTCATGGGGTGCTTTGGTGATGTCGACAACATAATTTAATCCTGCCAAACTGTCCCACTCCCTCCAGTTATCGCCCATAATCAATTCATCATCCAACGACTTCATCTGATTAAACCATTGAGCATAGGAGAGTTCTAAGTACTCTTTTATTTCACTGCCAAGCATGTCGACACTCACTAAGTAGTGTTCATCGGGATAGATACGAAAGAGGTCTTTTACATACACCGGTCCCTCTCTAAGGAGGGCGTCAAAAGCGGTGGGGGCTGCGATTGAAAGCTCTGCGCCACTATTGGCAAGTTGAATACTGTGGATTAAATCGACAAATTTTGAGTCGGTGAAAAAGGAGTCCCGCGAAGAGACCGATTCACTGATTTTACCAATTGGACTATTCAGCCACTGTTCAACTGCTGCGTAATCCTCTTTAAACAAGCTAAAAAAGTCCTGATCAACACTATAATTTGCGAGAGATACAAGGCTCCTCTCCAATCCCACTTTCTGATAAGAGCCCTTCTGTTCATCGTAAGCAAGGGTAAAGACGGCTTTATCTACCGTTGTTACACCCCCTTTAGAGGTGAGAATTAGATCGAAGTCCTCAATGCCTGAAACTTGCTCTTCTCCATTGTAAAGACCAATAAGCAGATCCGGAGCCTCCTCCTTGATTACAGGGAGCCATTTAGCAAGACTCTCTTCAAAGGGCTCAAAGTAGACTAAATCAGAGAGGCGCTCAACTGGGTCGACAACGGCGAAGAAAGCCACTTTTATCCCCTCTTTCTCTACAATTACATAGGGAGCTGTAACTAACTCATTGGTCTCTTTAGAGTAGACATTAGCTGCTAAAAAGGGGAATGAAGCCTCATTTAAGAGTCTTATACAGCCCTCCTGGCACCCCTCTAAGTCTGCCCGGCCCACAGTTGCTACATCGTAGTCTAAAGCATTCATGACCTGCTGAACGATGTGAGGCCGTTGGGTATCAACATACTTGTAGTAACAAAGGGTGGCTTCACCCGCGAGTATATCGCCTAAATCTACTAAAAAAAGGGGTTGCCCTTTAGCGCGCTCTTGTTTAAGTAGGCTAGAGAGCTGCATTTGGCTATTACGCTCTCCCCCATAGACCAAATCGAAGGGAAAAATAGCCCCTTGAATACCTCCTGAGGCAATAATTACCACATTTTTTGTCAATATTGGCACTTCAACCTTAATCTCTTGCGGCTCTTCAACGGGGGGTGCTACCTCCTCTTTGTGGACCTCCATAGGCTCAGTCATCACGGTTGTGGTGGTACAACCAACGCCGATTAAGAGCGTGAGGAGCACCACCAGGATTATCCTCTTTTTCATAGCCTTTACCTCCACTGTTTCTCCCTTTAATGATAAGCTTCTGCTATGCAGAAAGCAATTCATTATTTTCTGGTACCAACAATTGGAGCGCTCGTCTCTTGTATGGTGGTTTCCAACACAGCCTAGGCGAAAAGCCCCTTGGTATCTATGGTTTAGGGGCTTCTAAAGTTTGCGGCCAAGCATTAACTTCTATGGGCTTACAAGGGGCTCTTTAGTCTGATTTCCCTTTTTTTTTGGCCTTTTTCTGACGCTCTACCACTTTGCGGTAAGAGCGACCACTACCAATCATGACCGCTACCGGTTTAAGAGACTGGACGTTGGCACAGATGATTTGCATCACGCTGGTGATAGGCACCGCCAAGAACATCCCCGCTACCCCCCAGATGTAGCCCCACAGTGACAGCGATACCAAGATAACAAAAGGCGAAAGGTTGAGCCTCACCCCTTGGATACGCGGGTCGATAATATTGCCTAAGACCATCTGAATTGAGATCATCAAAACAGCCACGTAGACAACGTTGGCCCAGATGGGGAAGAACTGTAAAATTGCCATCACGATAGTCATTGCCGTGATAATAATAGAGCCAATACTGGGGATAAAATTGAGGACAAAGGCTAAGACGCCCCACATGATGGCGAAATCGAGGCCAGTCGCCAAGCAGGCTAAGTAGAAAAGAATCCCCGTTGCTAAGCTAATCAGTGCCTTTAGGAGTAAATATTTCGAAATCTGCCGATTAATTCTCTCAAATAAGACGGCTAAACGCATCCCTTTCCCACTGGGGATGCCCACCTTCAGTTTAGGAATGAGGGATTGCCTCTCCAGAATTAAGAAAAGGACAAAAATATAAATAAGGGATACCCGCGATACTATGTTAATCGCCTTGTTACTCACCGATGAGAGGGAAGAGAGGATTAACCCCTGCCAATCGAAATTGATATAGGTGAGAAAGCTGGTACCTGTGTCGAGGCCAATCTTTTCGGCCAACCACGCATCAATGACCACAAATCGCCTGATATACATTGGTAGGCGCTGCACCAAACGGTCTACGGTGAAGAAGAAGAACCAGGCAGCTACCAAGAAGGTTACCAAAAGAAGCACCATTACAATTAAAACACCCAGCCAGCGGGGAACTTTAAGCTTCTCCAGACGGTTTAAAAGGGGGTTAAAAAAAAGGAAGAGGAAAAGAGAGATGGTCAGGGGAAGCGTGACGACATCGGCAATTTTTAGCGTTGCAAAGGTCAAAATCACGGCGATGACCAGCAATGCGGTCCTGCCCGCATCCTTCGCGGGTCTCTTTTTTTCTTCCATGCTTTCACTATAAGCTATTCTTGGCAGAGAGCGCAATATCTGATATTAGAAGTATTATGGAAACTTTTGAGAATTTAGGCCGGGTGGAGATTGTGTTGGTTGACCCTCAGGAAGGGGCCAATGTAGGCGCAGTTTGCCGGGCTATGAAGACGATGGGACTGAGTAACCTTACCATAGTAGGAGAGCAAAACTACGACGCTAATAGGGTCAAAACTCTAGCCTTACATGCTTGGGACCTCTACGAGAACCACACTCGCTTTGCCACCATTGAAGAGGCCGTCGCCTCCAGTGTTTTGGTAGTGGGTGCCAGTCGCCGCCGTGGAAAAAAGAGGAAGTACTTCTCCCTCTCGCCAGAGCAGTTGGCTGAGCAGATAAATCGCACGGGTCCAGGAAAAATCTCGATTATTTTTGGTCGCGAAAGCGATGGCCTCACCGATAAAGAGCTCTCTCTTTGCCATTTAAGCGTAAAAATACCCACTAGCGATACTTTTCCTTCCCTCAATTTAAGTCAAGCTGTCCAAATTATCGGTTACACCCTCTTTCGTAACCTCACCCCTCTAACCGGTTTTACCCCTATCGACGAGCACCGGTTGAAATCGGTGGTTAGCACTATCGCTGAGACGTTTGAAGTGATAAAGTTCTACAAACAGGATGAGCGCGTTGAGGTGGAGAGTTTTTTCCACGATATTCTAGGGCGCGCAACTTTAAGCGAAAAGGAGGCACAACGGCTCGAAAAGATATTCGTTAAGATGAGCCGGATAAAAGTGCATAAACAAAATGAGTAGAGAAAAATTCTTAAGCCCCATGCCGGTTGTGGTTGCCCATAGGGGCGACAGCATCAATTTTCCGGAAAACACCTTGGAGGCCTTCGAAAGTGCCACCGCTATGCAAGTCGATGTGATTGAAACCGATGTCCACCTAAGCAAAGACGGTAAGGTAGTTATTTGGCATGATGACACCTTGGAGCGGACTACCAATGGGACAGGTCGCATTGAAGACTTCACCTTAAAAGAGTTAGAAAAAGTCGATGCCGGCTACCAGTTTAGCCCTGACGGGGGTAAAAGTTTCCCCTTCAGAGGTAAAGGAGTGCAACTAGCCACCCTCGACGAGGCTTTAGAGCGGTGTCCTGAAATGCGCTTTAATGTCGATTTAAAGAGTAAAGAGCCGGCAATCGTTGAAGCTTTTGAAAAAGTTGTTACTACCCATAATGCTGAAGAGAGGGTCCTTTGTGCCAGTTTTCACCTCAGTCACCTTAAAGCGATGCGATCTAGGAATAAAAAGATCTTAACGAGCCTCACAACGCTGGAAGTCCTCCCCCTCCTACTGCAACAAAAATTGGGGATTTTACCTAAACGCCTCCCCGGAGAGCAGACGACTGTCTTCCAAGTTCCCGTAGCCCAGTGGGGCATCAAAGTCATCACCCCCAGATTTATCGAGGCTTTTCATGCCAGAGGGGCAGTTATTCAGGTGTGGACCATCAACACAGAGCAGCAGATGCGCGCCTTATTAGAAATGGGGGTCGACTCTATTATGACCGACAACCCGGCAGTTGCCATTAAGGTCGCTACCGAGTTGGCTCTGCGTTAAACTAGATCTTCGACCAGCAGGCAGTCGGGGTCTAAAAAATCGCTCTCAATGTCTTTAAAGTATTTGTAGGTACCCACTTTTAGTTCAGCTGTTGCCTCTTCATCGCAGATGATAAGGGCTTTTTGGTGCATCTGCAAAATACTACAAGTCATAGCGTGACTCACCGGCCCTTCGATCATCGCCTGTAGCGCCCGCGCTTTACCATGACCGTTCACTAAGAGAACGACCTCTTTGGCCTCCATAATCGTTCTGATGCCCACTGTAAGTGCGGTTTTAGGGACTTTATTGATGTCGTTACCAAAGAAACGGGAGTTAACCACCCTTGTATCATGGGTTAAGGTCTTTAGTCTTGTTTGCGAATCGAGCGAGGAAAAGGGTTCGTTAAAGGCGATGTGTCCGTCTATCCCAATACCACCCATAAAAAGGTCAATTCCACCAACTTCTTCTATTTTAGCCTCATATTGAGCACATTCTGCCAAAAGGTCTTTGGCATTCCCGTTGGGGATATTAACTTGCTCGCGGGGGATATCGATATGGCTGAAGAAATTGTCCCACATGAAAGCGTGGTAACTCTGCGGATGGTCCTCAGGTAACCCAATGTACTCGTCCATGTTGAAGGTGATGACATGTTTAAAAGAGAGTTTCTCTTGGCGGTGCATGGCAATCAGTTGTTTATAAGTTCCGATAGGTGAAGAGCCGGTGGGCAAACCCAAGACAAACGGATTGTCAGCCGTGGGCTTGTATTCGATGATTTTTTTAGCGATGTAACGGCCAGCCCAGCATGACAACTTATTGTAATCTTCCTGAATTATGAGTCTCATAGTACCCTCCCTTAGATACAAGATATTAAAACATGTTTAGGAGAAGTCGACAAGCAAAGCTCAAACAATGACCCCTCCCCCTAAGACCGTCGCCTCACGATAGAAAACTACCGATTGTCCCGGAGTAATAGCCTTTTGACTCTGGGTAAAACTGACCTCCACCCTCCCTTCAGCGGCCGGTGTGAGTAGGACCGGCTGGGCCTTGGCGGTACTTCTTATTTTGGCCTGGGCTTCCAGTGGCTCTGTTAGTCCATCAATGGCAATCCAATTGAGATTTTCGGCCAGTAGCTTCTCTTTAAAGGTCTCCTCTTCATACCCCACGATAACGCGGTTTAATTGAGCATCAAGGGCAACTACATAAAGGGGACGCTCGGCAGAGACTTTTAAACCCCTCCGCTGTCCAATAGTGTAGTTCCAGTATCCGTCATGGCTTCCCAAAATGTGACCCTCACGGTCCATAATCTCCCCTTTTTGCACTGCGGTTTGAAGCAGGTCACTGTAGTCACCACTGTAGAAGTCTTGACTCTCCCGCTTCTCCTCAGCAAAAAGATTGTACTCTTTAGTTAAGCGCCTCACCTCACTCTTCTCTATTTGTCCCAGCGGGAAGATGACCTCTCTTAGTTGCTCTTGCTTTAAACGATAGAGGAAGTAAGTTTGATCTTTACGCTTATCGACGGCGGTTTTTAAGAGAAAACGGCCCGCTTGTTCCTCCACTTGAGCATAGTGACCGGTGGCAAATTTATCAAAATCAATCCCTTTCTGCCGAGCGATTTGGGGCAAAGCACCAAACTTAATAAAACTGTTGCACCACACACAAGGGTTAGGAGTCCGCCCTGCAAGATACTCGCTTTTGAAGTTTTGTAAGACTATCTCTTCATACTCCTTAGCGCAATCTAAAACGTGGTATTCAATCTCCAAAATCTCGCTGATACGGCGCGCCTCAGCGATATCTTCCTTCTCATTGGGACCAAAACAAGCATCCCGTTTAACCTCTGCTGAGAAGGGATTTCCATCGCGCCAAATTGACATGGTAGCACCAATTACTTCATGTCCTCTATTTTTAAGTAGGAGAGCGGCTATTGAGGAATCAATTCCTCCACTCAAACCAACTAGTATACGCATAAACACCTCCAAGGCACAAAAAACCGCCCCAGAATTTCCAGAGCGGTGTCTAAAGCGAGAGCGACGGGACTCGAACCCGCGATCTACGGCGTGACAGGCCGTCGCGATAACCAACTTCGCTACGCCCCCGTTAGCATGGAGAAGTTACAATTAAATTTTCCTTTTGTCAACACCCACCCTCACTACCCGAATGAATAAATGTGTTCTACTACTGAGAAGAACAGTCAATCAGATTAGGGAAAAAATAGAGCCATCCTTAGCTAAGGATTCGATAAATAGCCTCTCGTGATAGACAAACTAAGCTAAGCCTCACTCCTCTTCACTAAACACTAAGGCCTCTTCAGCTTTTTCATATATATCTAAGCGCTCATGGATATTCACTTCATCGACAAACCAATTATTGGCCCGGCAGAGTTGCATGAATTCTGAAATCCGGTTGACTCCTGTTATCTCTCGTAATGTGACTACTAGCCCAAAGCGTAATCCTCTCCCCGATTTTACTGAATGGCGCTCTTTGGTCTTAATGCTGATTCCCCAGTTCGAAGAACTCTGGCTCAGACGCTTACGAGGACGAGCACGACGAGGCACGCCTTCTGAGATATGTTTAACATTGTCCCATTTGCGAAATTTTGCCCGGACTACCTTTTCAAATAAAGGCTGTGGCTCATCATCCCCTTGTTTGTTGTTATCGATTGATTTAATTCTGCCACCCTGTTTTATTCTACCAAACTGAATATCCATTTCTGTGTCGGTGTAATCAACACCTTGAAAGCGGGAGCACTTTGGAAAGTAACAAAGCGTAGCCTTGGCGACATACGGAAATTGTTCTTTAAACATCGGTACAGGGATGGAGTAAGTGTAGGTCTCATATGCTTCACTTATCCCCTGTACGACAAACCTAATCTCATTATCTTGGCTGGTTAAAATATCCTTAATATGGGTGGGTACAACTCCAAAACCGAGTAGATTGAGATTACTATTGTTGCCAGACCACCCTGCTGCCGAGTCGATAATTAAAGCCTTGGCAATTTCCCGAGAAAACCCCATGACATGGATGAGGTAAGCTAACTTCCGTGCAATCCAGGGGGCCGCAAAAGAAGTTCCCATCTCTTTCATTCTACCTTGGCTAGAGTAGACAACCATGCTGTCTAAGCGGTCTCCTCCAAAGAAAGAAACATCTGGTTTTCTGTAAAAATAAAGTACCGGCCCTTTACGCCCATACTCCACCGGTTTCCCCAACAGTGAAGCCGAATTAACGACAAGGGAGTTGATAGAGTCCGCCGGAGCTCCAATTTTAGGGAAATTTTTGTGACGATTACGGTTATTGGTTCCAGCAATGACAAAAATAACATCTTGTTCGACCTGGAGCTTATCAAGAAGGGCTGCTTCTGGAGAGATAAAATTCTGTTCAATTTCAAGTGGAGAACCGAGAGAAAAATTCCACACCTTGATATCTTTATTCGTTTCCACAATAGAACGTAGCGCTTGCATCAAAGAGGCTGTGCTATTCTTTCTATGCTTGGCGATGCCAAAATGGCGAACTCTAAATCGCCCACACCCATCTTCTAGACTAGGGTTTAATGCTGGTCCATCAACTATCAACGAGGAGATGGCTGTCCCATGGACAAAGTCATCTTGCTCGATTAAGTCTGCATTAACCATGCAATGGTAATCGACCCATGCAGAAAAATAGGCATTTTGGTCAAAAAGTGTGTCGATAACACCAATAACAGGTTCATCCTTAGGCTCTCCAATTAGAAACCCAAATTCATGCTCATGCTTGCGCCCATCTACTAAAGCATCAATTCTCCCAAAATCAGCAACTGCCATGGCAATCAAATACGGTGCTTTGCCAATAATTTTCATGTATTGATTTGGGGTGACTAACCAAGTTACAGAATCCAACGTTCTAATGTACTCGTTCTGTAAACCTAGTCTTCGGATAATTTCATCTTGGGGCAATCCGATATCATAAAGGGTAATAATCTGGTTTTCCGAAATGCTCTTTTTTTGCTCCTGAACACCAAAATAGTCAATATAATAGATGTCCCGAATAATTCGGCAAAATTGGGACTTACTAAGTCCTTGAGTAGCTAGTACCCTTTCCCGTCGTTTATTCTCTCCTTTTTCGCTATCTGACAAATTCCTTTTCAGACGATTGACATTTACATTAAGAATATCCATTGTCTCAGCTAATATTTCAGAGTCAAAAACATCAAGCACAACTGCCCGGACTTTTTTAAGTTGTTCTATGGCACTATCTATAAAACTTAGCTCACAACAATGGGTTATAATATGCCTCGGTTGTGGTTCATTTGAAAACTTGGCTCCTACCACTGTATCGTTGGGGGAATCTGAGGGTCTCTCGGTTAACAATGCGCCCATTCGATTACTCTTGGCAACTATATCTCTGTAATAAACCGAAACCAAAGGCTTAAAAAGGGGTCTTTCCCTAATCCAATACTGTTTAACTGCATAGAGTGAAACTAATAAGCGCTCTATGTCTGAGATATTCACACTTGTCTTTGGGGGCAAAGTTGGTGTGCTGGGACGCCTTGAAGCAGGTGCTTGGTTGAACTTACCCTTGAGTTCAAGTATCTGATTCATCGCTTCTCTTCCATCAAAATACGGGATACTTGGCTTTTTGAGACTTTAGATAGTACCTCGATGTCGCGCATTGAAAACCCGAGAGCTTGTAAATCTTTGTAATCACCCGAAAATTGGGGTAATACCTGTTTAAAAAGTCGCGCTAAATAGTCAAAATCTTCATGTGGATTACTGAAGGCGATGGCTGTTTTTATGAGATTTTTCAACTCTCCTGGGTACGGCAGAGGCTCCATTAATGCCATAATTTTTCTAAAAAGTCTAATATTTCGCCCCTTGAACTTAAACTGTTGTAATAAATTCTCCAGAATAATTTCTGAGATTTCTATAAGGTCCTGTCGAGTATAACGATTAAAATCTATCACCTTGTCAAATCGGCGTACCAGCGCCTTATCAAACGCTTCATACAGATTAGTAGTCGCTAAGACAACTACTCTGCTATTCAGATTGTCTAACCCTTTCAAAAATGCTGAAGTTGCCCTCCCCATTTCTCTTAAATCTCGCGTATTAGTGCGATCAAGAGCGATAGAGTCGAGTTCATCAAACAAAACGATGATTTGTTCAGGGTAGGCAAAGGCATTTATTTCGGCAAACATTTGAGCAATATTCTTCGATGTTTGACCCATTTTACTATCTATAAGAAGGTCAAAATCAACTAAAAATAGGTGTCGATTAAGAATTCTAGCGAGGTGTTTGGCACTCTCCGTTTTACCTGTCCCCGGCGCCCCTTGAAATAAGAATTTGTTAACACCGACTGCATATCCTATGGCGTTAACGAGACCCAGTAGCTCGTCCTTGATACATTCCGGCAGAGGTAGGGGAGCCGATGACAGTTCAATTTTCCTTAGATAGTCAATTTTACTATCAATGATTTGGGGTACAAATGTATTCTTATCAGACAGGAGAGCCATAATATAATCGGCCAACTCATAATCACTAACCTTATTAAAAGCGACGGCAATCTCATAAGCTTCATCCCTAAAGGCCGCATCATTTCTCTCTGTATAGTATTTTATCAAATTGATGACATTTTTCTTTTTCATTACAAACCGAACCTCTATTATTTCAAAAACACACATCTTATTTTTGGGACACACTTTTTACGTATTACATTGTAGCGACTATCCTAAATCAGCGCAACAGAAAGCTGCTATACCACGTTGTATTTACCCTCCACCTTGGTTATACTGCACTCACTGAAGGGGGTACTCTATGCAAGTCGCTATTATGGAGTTTTTCCAACGCCTCTCATCTCCGCTCTTAGATAAATTTTTCCAACTCATTACCATCTTTGGTGAGGAGACCGTTTTCATCTTAGCTATAAGCCTCTTCATCTGGTGCATCTCTAAAGAGAAGGGTTTCACCCTCTTCTCTTCCCTGTTTACCGCCCTGCTTGGGATGGGGATCTTGAAAGCCATAATCAGGGCTCCGAGACCTTTCCAAGTGCTCCCTTCCGTAGCCGCTAAACGCCTCCAAACGGCAACCGGATACTCTTTTCCCAGTGGTCATGCGACGGGAGCCGCCTCTTTCTACAGTGGGCTAGCTTTAACCTATAAAAAACGGTGGCTCAGCTTGATAGGAGCCCTCTTAATAGTGCTGGTCATCCTTTCACGCCTCTACTTGGGCGTCCACTGGCCTCTTGATGTTTTTGCAGGTTTAGCGTTGGGCATCTGTGCCACTTTTGCCACACACCTCTGGTTTCAGAAAATCTATGCTGATGCCCAAAAGTACAGCAAGATGAGCCTTATAGTGGGAATAGTTGCCTTTGTGGTGGCCCTCCTGTTCGCCTTCTTGATTGAAGGCGGCTTAGCCGACAGAGAGGCTTACAGCGACCCCTTGAAGCTTTTAAGTCTCGCTGCCGGTGGTTACTTGGGCTTCCTGTGGGAGCGCAAGAAGATTAACTACTCGACACAAGGGACTCTATTAATAAAGATTATCCGTTTTGCGCTAGGGGTGGCCGTCATTGTGGCTATCCAAGGCCTTAAGGCCCTCCTGGGAGGACACTTGGCTATCAGTTTCCTCCGCTACCTATTGGTAGGACTCTGGGTGACAGCTCTCTACCCTCTGATTGGAAAAAAGATCAAACTGGGCGCCTCTTATTTATTTGAAGATTCTTTGTAGAGCTCTATCAGGCGCTCTTTGGAGAGATTAACAAAGGCACTCTCATCCTTTTTCATCTCTTTGGGAAGGGCAAAGTTCTTTTTACCCAGTTTTCCGTAGTAACCGTAACGCCCATAGAAAATTCCAAGCGCCTCCCCTTCGTATTCACCATACTCCTTAAACGCTTTTTGAGCACTCCGTTTACCTTTGCGGGGTTCTCTGGCTGAAGCTAACAATTCAAGCGCCTCTTCCAGGGTGATAGTAAAGACCCGCTCTTGAGGACCACTCAGATTCCTATTTTTACCATCGTTACTGACAAAGGGGCCATAACGCCCGATGGAAACAGTTACCGGCTTTCCGTTCTCAGGGTTTACCCCCAACTCCTTGGGCAGGGAGAGGTAATCCATTATCTCACTGATAGTCATCGCATGGGGGTCTTTCCCTTGGGGGACACTACAGGTTTTTACTTTTTCATTGTCTTCCCCTTTCTTGCCGAGCTGGAAGTAGGGACCATAGCGACCACTGAGGAGGTAGATTGCCTGACCACTCTCGGGGTCTTCTCCCAGAGGCTCATCACCCCCGTTCTCCCCATTCTTCTGTTTTAAAAGGGTGCTAATTACGCTGTCATTCAACGTACTGGGGGTGAGGTCCACAGGAATTGAGACGGCCTTATCGCCGGCGGTTTTATCGACAACGTAAGGACCATAACGGCCTATCATGACGGGAAACTCATCGGCGATATGGGGCAATTTGATGTGTTTGACCTCGACCGGCTGCACTGCGTTTAAAACTTGCTCAACCTGACTCTTAAGCCCCTCGTCCCCCTCATAGAAACTCTTTAAAAAGTCGTTTTGATCCACAGCCCCCTCTGCAATACCATCAAGGCCCCCCTCCATTTTGGAAGTGAAATCGTAGTCGACAAAATTGAGGAAATAGCTCTCTAATAACTGCACAACGGCAAAGGCTACAAAAGAGGGGACTAAAGCGCCATTCTCTTTTACGACGTACGATTTGTCGTAGAGCCGCTCGATGATGGTGGCATAGGTGCTTGGTCTGCCAATCCCCCGCTTCTCAAGCTCTTTAATCAAGAGGGCTTCAGTGTAGCGCCCCGGGGCTTTAGTCTCATGTTCTACCGCTTCAAGGTCTTTGAGTTCTAACACTTGGCCCTCTTTGAGAGCAGGTAGAAGTTTCTCGGTATCTTCGAGGGCAGACTCACTGTCGTCTTTCCCCTCCACATAAACTCTAATAAAGCCGGGAAAGAGAATGCGGTTCCCGCTAGCACTAAAAATGGTCCCATCGGCGGCTATCTTAACAGTTGTAAAGGCTTTAACCGATTCGGCCATTTGGCTGGCAAGGGTTCGCTTCCAAATCAATTCGTAAAGACGTCGCTCATTACCGCTAAGGCCACTCTCTGCCGGATGGACAAAAGTGTCACCGGCCGGTCGGATGGCCTCATGGGCCTCTTGGGCGCGCTTATCTTTAGCGCCGTACTGACGAGGGGTGGCAGAGAGGTACTCTGGGCCGTAGAGCTTACCGGCGGCCTCTCGGGCTGCACGCACGCCCTCTTGACTCAAAGAGGGAGAGTCACTACGCATATAGGTAATAAACCCGTTTTCATACAATTTCTGGGCGACACTCATCGTCTGCTTGGCACTGAGGCGCAACTTGCGGTTCCCTTCTTGCTGCAGTGTTGATGTGATAAACGGAGGAGCAGGACGCTGTTTTTTCTCATTCTCTTCAACCGAGACAACTTTCCACTGGGCTGTTTTTAACTTATCGGCTAACTCCACTGCCCCTTTTTTATCTAAAAGCAGTACTTTTTTGGACTTAAGGCGTCCCGTAATTCCATCAAAATCTTTACCGGTGGCAACCCTTTGTCCCTCAACACTTTCAAGTTTTGCTTCAAAGTTGTTTAGAGTAGCCTTAAGGTCCCAGTATTGGGCACTAATAAAGCTTAAACGCTCTCGCTCCCGCTCAACTACCATCCTCAAACCAGGGGATTGGACCCGTCCGGCTGAGAGTTTCGGTTGAGAGAGCTTACGCCACAGCACCGGCGAGAGAGAGTAGCCAAAGAGGCGGTCCAACACCCGGCGAGCCTCTTGGGCATTAACCAATTCCATATTCAAATCCCGGCCATGCTCAAGGGCATGGAGGATTGCTTTTTTAGTTATCTCGTGGAAAACCATTCGGCGGTAGGGAACCTGAGGCTTCAATAACTCCAACAAATGCCAAGAAATACTCTCCCCTTCGCGGTCTTCGTCAGTGGCTAACAATAAGCGACTAGCCCCCTTAAGTTCCTCTTTGAGACTCTTAATAATCTTGTCTTTCCCTTTGGTGACAACGTATTTCGGCTTGTAACCGTCGGCAATGTCTATAGAGAGGTCTTTGGTAGGTAAATCCCGTACATGACCGTTACAGGCCATCACTTTGTAACCTCCCGTCAAATACCTCGCGATAGTCCGTGCTTTAGTGGGGGACTCGACGATTATGAGTGTTTTCTCTTTTTCTGCCATTAAATATTCCCTTTCTTGTGCTTTTATTGCTCAAGAGTCTCATTTATAAGGAGTGGGTCAACTTTTGTCAATGATTGACAATGCGCCCTTTTGAGCCCACTATACCACTATGAAACAAAAAAATCTCCAACTACTTATTGGGCTAATTATCGTGGTTATTGGTTTTCTGCTAATCTTTACCAACGTACTTAGTAATCTAAAAAGTGGTACATGGTGGGCGATAATTCTGGCAATCGTAGCTATCGGTTCAATTGTCAGAAACGGCGTCAACTTTGGCAATTTAATCTTAATCTTTATCGCAATCTCCCTCTTTTTCAATCGCTGGAATTGGTTCCCCACGTGGTTCAGAGGTAAGAATCTGGTAGGCGCATTAGTGGTCGTTGTCGGCCTGTTTTTCCTATTGGGCAAGCGCCAAAGGGGAGACTCTTACGAACCTTCTAAACGTGAAGATTCAGCCAACAACCCCTCTTACACCGCAATATTCTCAGGACAAGAGATTAAAAATTCTTCAAAAGAGCTCGATGGGACAACCCTCTTGGCCCTCTTTGGAGGCTTGAAAGGCGATTTCACCGAGGCCCTAATCGACGAAGATATAGTGATTGATGCTTCGGCAATCTTTGGTGGCATCGAGCTCTTCTTCCCCTCGAGTGTCAAAGTGGAGAGTCAGTCAACGCCTCTCTTTGGTGGCGTCGAAAACAAAACAAAACCCCCATTGGAGAAAGAGGCCCCTACGGTCACTGTTCGCTGTCTCTCTTTGTTTGGAGGAGTAACTATTAAGTAATTACTATGAAGAGAGCAACTTGCACACTGCTATTAGTGACTTTAACACTGTTGTCGAGCTGCATGCTCTACCAAGGGCTCAACGTGAGCTCCACTAAAGCCGGCTGGGCGACTACAGATTTAACCGCCTACGATTTTTTTATTGATGTTCTAGAGGATTTTCGACCATTCACCTCTGAAGAAGAGCCTAGGCCCATGCTGGACACTTTTATCGACGACTTCGTTAATCAACTATATACAACCAATAGTGCCTCCAATATCTCGGCGATGAAAATTGGTGAAGGGGGCTACTTTATCGATTTTACTTTTAGTAGTTTAGAGCAACTCCTCGACGATTTAAACGCTCGCCAAAAGCAAAGTATTGTCAAAATTGAAGAGCACGGACGGGAGACAACCTTAAAGATTTACCTCGATTTAGATAACTACCCTCAACTGGAGAAGATTATCCCATTCTTGGCAGATCCCAATTTCGAAACCTTTGGTCCCCGTTACAACGAAGGGATGAGCGACGCAGAGTACCTCGAGATGATCGATTATATTTTAGGTGAAGAGGGGCCCGGTGCTATTGAAGAGAGCCTCATTGCCCTCCGGATCAACACCCCTAAGAACATCCTAAGCCACAGTGGTGGTACAAAAGAGAGCTCCTCTTCGATTCGCTTTGAAATTCCCTTAATCGACTTTCTATTGTTAGCTCACCCCATTGAGTTTAGCGTCACTTGGTAGCTAGACGTTAAACTTAAAGTAGATAACGTCCCCATCTTTCACTAGGTACTCTTTGCCTTCTAGGCGCATCTTACCCGCTTCGCGCACCTTTTGTTCACTTTTATAAGTGAAGAGGTCTTCACAGCGGTAAACTTCTGCTTTTATAAAACCGCGTTGGAAGTCGCTGTGGATTATTCCGGCAACTTCGGGAGCTTTCATCCCTTTACGGAAAGTCCAAGCTCTGTTCTCATCTTCTCCAAGGGTGAAAAAGGTGCGCAGTCCCAAGGTACGGTAAGCCGCCTTTATAAGGCTTTTCAAGCCCGACTCCTCGAGTCCCACGGCAGCTAAAAATTCTACTTGCTCTTGTGGGCTATCGAGGGTTGCAATCTCGGCTTCAATCTTGCCACAGATACTCAATACTGCAGCGCCCTCTTGTTGGGCTATGGCGCTCACTTTTTGCACATAAGGATTCTCTTTAGTTATACTCTCTTCATCAATATTGCAAAGGTAGAGCATTGGTTTGAGGGTAATGAGATGGAGGTCGTAGATTAGGGCCAACTCTTCC
Source organism: Sphaerochaetaceae bacterium (assembly GCA_041676265.1). Classification (GTDB taxonomy): domain Bacteria; phylum Spirochaetota; class Spirochaetia; order Sphaerochaetales; family Sphaerochaetaceae; genus DUOJ01. Next base: position 5,233 of record JBAYSE010000005.1, on the reverse strand, counting down.
TTTTCGAGATTTAAAGAACGGGCTGCTTTACCATTACCGAGTGCCTCTTCCAAGCGTTGTAAAAGGGGGAGTTTAGCATTCGATTCTTTGGCTGCCTCTTTACTGAGGCGCTTCATCTTTTCAACTTTGGCCAACCGTTTCTCGACTGTCTCTAAATCGGCCAAAGCCAGTTCGGTATTGATCACCTCAATGTCACGGGCCACATTAATGTGTTGTCCTACGTGGATAATATCGGGGTCTTCAAAACACCGCACGACGTGAATCAGCACCCCAACTTCGCGAATGGAGGCTAAAAAGCGGTTCCCTAGCCCCTCACCATGACTGGCCCCCTCCACTAAACCTGCGATATCGACAAACTCAACGGTGGCCGGCACGGTTTTTTTACTGGGAATCAATTGTGCAATCCGCTCTAAACGCTCATCGGGGACATTGACCATCCCAATATTGGGATTAATCGTACAGAAAGGGTAGTTAGCAATCTCTGCAGGAGCTGAAGAGAGGGCAGAAAAAATAGTTGACTTACCCACGTTAGGTAGACCAACTATGCCACAGTTTAAACTCATAGGGACCTCTTTGAATAGTTGTAATGCGAACGGAGTATACCATATAATAACTTGTATGGTAACCGTAGAGGAGGAGGAAAATCAAAGGAAACAAAGTGATTGAAATTGTCGAAGAGACCACCGAAGCACTATTGGTGATTATTAGGGAGTTAACAGAAGAGAGTCGCTTAAGCGCAGTGCGCCTTGAGGAACTGGAGAGTTTAGTGACCACTATGGGGGCCAATGTGGTGGGCTCTCTTTTAATTCCCCTTAGAAGTGTGGAGCCGGCCACCCTAATTGGTTCTGGCAAGGTTGAAGAACTGAAAGAGTTAATCGCAGAGCGCTCGGCTAATACCGTCATTTTTGACCATGACCTCTCTCCAAGAGCTCAACGTAATTTAGAGCGAATTCTCGAGATTGCCGTCATCGATCGCCAAGAGGTAATTCTACAGATCTTCAGTAATCGCGCACAGACCAAAGAGGCTATTTTGCAAGTTGCTTTAGCTCGCCAAGAGTATTCTCTGCCCCGCTTAGAGCGGATGTGGAGTCACTTGTCGAGGCAAAGGGGAGGTATGCGGGGCACCCGCGATGCCGGAGAGACCCAATTAGAAATCGACCGACGGACTGTCACCAATCGAATAGCCTCTCTTAAGAGGCAGTTGAAAAAGGTAGAAGAGCAACGCTTTATTCAGCGCAAGGGTCGCCGTGAGGGCTTTATCCCCACCGCCGCTATCGTAGGTTATACAAATGCAGGCAAATCGTCACTCTTAAACCTATTGGCAGCCAGTGATGCTCTAGTGGAGAATAAACTCTTTGCCACCTTAGACCCGACAACCCGCCAAATTCAACTGCCACAGGGAGCTCAACTCCTTTTAAGCGATACTGTCGGCTTTGTGAGCAACCTCCCCCACCAGTTAATTGAGGCTTTTAAATCGACCCTGGAAGAGGCTAAGTTTAGTGATTTCCTAATTCACGTGGTAGATGCTTCGCACCCGGCTATGTTGGCCTCTTTTGAGACAACTAGGGAAGTCCTTGAGTCACTAGGCTGTAAAGACAAACTGATGGTCTTGTTTATTAACAAAATGGATAAGCTTTACGATAACTATGCCGTTGATGAATTGCGAGGGCGCTTTCCCCAGGCTATTGTGGGGTCAATCAAACAGCAGGCGGGAATCGAAGAGCTTCTGGAGGCTATCGAGAAGGCGACTATCTATTACTATCCGGTTAGGCACCTTTTCTTCCCCCACTCGCGCTACGATTTAATATCTCAACTTAGAAATAATGGTTTAATCCTCTCGATCGATTACCTAAATGAAGGGGTTAAGGTTGAGGCCCATGTTCCTAAACATCTGACACCTATTTATGAACAGTACGGACAAAACTAGAGGCTACAGCTTTTGCCATAGCCTCTAATAAAAGTAGCTACTCTTTTAGTTGAAATACCAGATTCCGCCGAGGTTTGACGAGATGGCAAAGCCACTGCCACCCAAGAACCGGTAACCGGGAGCCACATTGAGGAAGAACTCAACCGGTTGCTTATCTAGGTAGTAGGAGACACCTACCACACCAGCGGCTGACATACCAAAAACAAGGTCGCCTCCGCCAAAACCTAGACCTACGCCTAGCTGGGCACCGGCATTGAGGTAGAGGGGAAGTCCGCCTATATCGAAGGATACTATATCGTAGAGAGCTCCCAAATCGAGACTAACATCGGCACCATAGTGGTTTCCAACAGTACCGAAGAAGCGGAAATTATCCATACCATACCTGACGGTAACACCTGAAGGATAACCTAGCGCTATACCTGCACCAAAACCGTTGGCTCTAACTGGGTTCGCTGCCATCAGCGGAAGAGCAATAATTAGAATGAAAGCCATTAAAATAAAAACCTTCTTCATATGTATCTTCTCCTTTGGGAATTTATCCCTTTCTCGTTTGCCTTTAATTATACTCTATTCAAAGAGCATCAGCCACCATAACGTGAGAAATAAACCCTTTCCAGTGGTAAAGGTTACATTTTCCACCTACTTACTTGACACTTAGCCCTATTTCGTCAATCTATTATGGTATAACTTTTACAGGAGGTAATGCGTTATGAAGAGAAATAATGAGTTCACACTCCGTGGCTTTTTTATAGGTTTAATCGGATTGATTATCATAACAGCCAGCTCCCTCTATGTAGCCCTGCGGATGGGAGCCCTCCCCTGGCCGACAGTCTTTGTGACTGTTGTCAGCTTAACAGTCCTGCGAAGGTTTAAGAATTCCTCTTTGCAGGAGATAAACGTTACCCATACCATGATGAGTAGTGGTGCTATGGTGGCAGGCGGGGTAGCTTTTACCTTACCGGGGATTTGGATCCTCAACCCACAAGCCGAAGTAAACCCACTTTCTTTGGTGATTCTTACCATGGTGGGGGCCCTACTGGGAACCCTTTTTACAGCCCTAGGGAGAAAAAGATATATCGTCGAGAAAGAACTCCCCTATCCAATGGGTCAGGCGGCTTACAACACCCTTATTGCCGGTACACAGAAAGGTAAGGGGGCTAAACTCCTCTTTTCGGCGCTCGCCCTAAGTGTTATTTTTACCGTCTTCAGAGATGGAGTGCCCCTTATTCCGGCGGTGCTTGTCCTCTTTGCCGGTAGTGCACTTGTGCCGGCCTTGTCCATCTGGGTCTCTCCAATGGCTGCCGGGATTGGGGCAATTATCGGGCCGGCGCTCTCCCTCACTTGGTTGGGAGGTGCTTTACTGGCCTATTTGGTCATCACCCCTGCCGGGATTGCCCTTAACCTATTTAGCAATATGGCTGCGGCTGACCTCTTTAGGCAAAATTTAGGTATAGGACTCATGGTGGGCACCGGAGTGGGCATCCTTTTAAAGAGTGCCTACCAGAAGCTAAAGGGGAGCCGGGCAAAGGCTAAGATTACCGTTGACTGGAAATCACAAGCGTCCCTCCTTACGACCTTAGTGATTGTCGTGGCACTGGTTACCCTCACCCTCTTCACCGAAATCTCTTTTATCCAAGCTCTTTTAACGATTTTAGGTATTTATCTGGCCACTCAACTGGCAGCTACCCTAACGGGAGAGACGGGGATAAACCCGATGGAGATCCTTGGTATCTTAGTCTTATTGGCTATCCAGATTATCTACAGCCCTACCACTTTAGCCGCTTTCTCCATTGCCGGAGTGACAGCTATTGCCAGTGGCCTCACCGGGGATATGATGAACGATTTAAAATCGGGCTACTTGGTGGGGACTCAGCCTAAAAACCAAATTATTGCTGAGGGAATCGGTGGTCTAATTGGTGCTATCGTGGCGATTGTCGCCCTCTTTGTCCTCAAAGAGGCCTATGGGGGATTCTCTTCAGAGTTTCTCCCGGCTCCCCAAGCTAGGGCCGTGACAGCGATGGTGGGTGGCTTAGGCCACAAGGCCGCCTTTATTAGTGGGTTTATCATTGCCTTAGCCCTCTATTTTGGCAATATTCCGGCGGCTACCCTTGGCCTAGGAGTCTATCTACCGATTAACATCTCGCTTATTATGGGTATTGGAGCCATCATCTACCTTGTCTTTAATGGCATAACCAAGCGAGAAAAGCGCCCCTTAGTTAAGGAGAGGACCGCCTTGATAGCCAGTGGCCTGCTCGGTGGTGAAGGGATAACCGGTGTTCTGCTAGCCATAATCGCAATGTTTCTCTAAAATAGGGTGATGAAAGAAAACTTTAGCCTCTACGCCTTAGAGCCTGCTAAAATTGTCACAGTCCTCTCTTTGAGTAAAAACTACCAAGGGAGGCAAGTATATGAGTGGTTAGTTAAAGGTGTTACCGATTATAGTGGGATGACCAACCTCCCCGGGGCTTTAAGAGAGGCACTAAAAAGGGACTTCCCCGCCCCGCTAAGTAGCACAGTGGTAGAGCAACAAACCGACGCTAGCGGAGCAGTCAAACTTGCCTTAGCACTGTATGATGAACAGGTAGTTGAATGTGTTCTTCTCATCGATAAAGAGGGGCGCAAAACGGCCTGTCTCTCAAGTCAAGTAGGCTGTGCTATGGGATGCGCCTTTTGCAGGACAGCGACTATGGGCCTCCGGCGTAATTTGACAGCCCCCGAAATAGTTGAGCAGTACGTTCATCTTAACAGGGTCAGTGGTGCTATCTCGCACATAGTGTTCATGGGGATGGGAGAGCCTTTAGCCAACTTGGAAGAGGTAACTAAAGCTATTAAATACCTCAATGACCCAGATGGCTTTAACATTGGCCTCAGAAGAATAACCGTTAGTACCTGCGGTATAACTCCTGCTATAGATAAGCTTACACTGCCGGTAAGATTAGCCGTTTCACTGACTACAGCCATCAATGCACAGAGAGATGAGGTAATGCCCATTAACCGCGCCTTCCCATTGGCAAAACTTAAAGAGACCTTGATTAACTACCAGAGTCGCTACAAGAAGCGCATTACACTGGAGTATGTTTTGTTAAGTGGATACAACACCACCAAAGAGAATGCTACGGCCTTAGAACTCTTTAGTCGCGGTTTAGATGTAATGGTCAACCTAATTCCCTACAACGAAGCCGCTGAATTAAAGTGGAAAACACCCCCCTCCAGTGAAATCAGAGTCTTTTGTCAAGAACTAGATAAATTAAAAGTCCCCTATACCGTAAGGTACTCAAGGGGACGTGAAATAGAGGGGGCTTGTGG
>JBAYSE010000004.1:0-27105 GCA_041676265.1 Sphaerochaetaceae bacterium | reverse complement strand
TGCTGTTAATCATCTCGGGCTTTGTTTTTACCCCACCAATTTTTGCTGCAGAGAGCAATGTGAGTGAGAGTGCCGGCGGTAGCAAGGATATTATGTGGGCCGTCATCTCCGCTGCCATAGCTTTCGCTTTTGGAGCCGTCTCCGCCGGTTTTGCCATCTCACACGTTGGTGCGGCTGCTATGGTTGCTGTGAGTGAGAAGCCCGAAATTGGCGCTCAAGCCTTAATTTTTATCGCCTTGGCAGAAGGTTTGGTCGTCTTTGGTTTCATTACGGCACTGATGATTTTAGGGAAAGTTTGACCAATGCGCTATTTCGTGATTGGTGATGAAGATACGGTCCTCGGGTTCTCGTTAGTCGGGACCAACGGAGCGGTGGTAAAAAGTGCTGAAGAGGCTCATAATGTCTTAAATAAAGCCCTTGAAGACCGCGATAATGGGATTATCATCATCACTCAAGATATTGCTGATATGGTGCGAGAAGTGGTTGACCATTATATTTTTAGTGAAACTTTTCCTCTGATCGTTGAAATCCCAAACCGGATGAGTGGGGGCGTCTCACGTGATTTGCGTGCACTTGTCAATAAAGCTATAGGGGTTGCTCTATGAGTGAAGAAGCTACTAAACAACTATTTTCAGGGATTATCGAAGCAGCCCACAAGGAAGCGGCCCGAATTTTAAAAGATGCGGCCAATGATGTTGAAACTATCAAATCGGCGACGGCGCAAAAAATCAAAGAGTTTAATTTACAGGAAGAGGCGGCTACTAAAAAGAGGCTCGTTCAGATCCAACGGTTAGAAGAGTCCTCTAAGCGGAGTCTGGAGCGCAAATACCGCGTCTCTTTAAGTGAACGGCTCAGACAAAAAGTTTTAGCCCAGACAGCCCAAATGATGGAGGGCGAGATTGGTAAAGAGCACTACCGACAAGTATTGGTTGAGTGGATTGGGGAAGCCGCGATTGGTCTAGACCGCGATGAGGCACGCGTAAACTGTTCTTTTAAAGAAAAAATCGATGAGACCATGTTGAGAGAAGCTGAAGAGTTAGTTAAAAAGGCGATTGGCAAAAAGGTAAAACTCCACCTTGGAGGGGCGATTTTAACCGGTCAGGGCATTGAAGTGGCCTCTCTCGATGGTAAAGTAGCCTACAATAATCAAGTGACTACCCGCCTAATTCGCCACGATCGTGATTTAAAGGAGTTGATGGAAGGAGAGCCATGCCACAAAGAATAGTTGGACAAGTTAAAAGGGTAAATGGACCGGTAATCACCATCAAAGGGGTGACTGACGCCATGATGATGGAGTTGGTCCATGTTGGAGAAGAGCTCTTAATAGGGGAGTTGGTCAAACTCGACGGTGGGGAAGCTACCGTTCAAGTCTATGAAGAGGCTACCGGAATCTCCCCCGGAGATAACGTTTACGGTGCCAATATGCCCTTGTCCGTAGAATTGGGACCGGGTCTGATTGGGACTATTTATGATGGTATACAGCGCCCTTTGGAGCGTATCAAAGATTTAAGTGGTGATACGATTCAGCGCGGAGTCGCCTCCGATGCAATCGACCGCAAAAAAGAGTGGCAATACAAACCAACCGTCAAAAAAGGGGAAGCGGTTAAAGTTGGGCAGGTCATTGGTCTTGTTCAAGAGAGTGCCAGAGTAGAGCACCGCGTATTAGTTCCACCTACTTTAGAGGGGCGTGGCCCTTATAAGGTAGCTGAAACAGTTAAGGCAGGCCTCTACACGGTCGAAAAAGAGATATGTGTTTTAGAGGACCTCGATGGGAAAAAGATCCCCCTCAAAATGTACCATAAATGGGCTATTCGAGTCCCCCGGCCCTCTACCAATCGTAAACCTTTAACGATCCCCCTGATTACCGGACAACGGGTCATCGATATGCTCTTCCCCTTGGCCAAAGGGGGGACAGTTGCAATCCCCGGTGGTTTTGGAACGGGCAAAACGATGACACAGCACTCAATTGCCCGGTGGTGCGATGCCGATATAATTGTCTACATAGGCTGTGGTGAGCGGGGTAACGAGATGACCGACGTATTACGAGAATTTCCCCACCTCATTGACCCGCACACGGGTCGCTCTCTAATGGAGAGGACTATCTTAATAGCAAACACCTCAAACATGCCGGTATCGGCACGCGAAGCGAGTATCTATACCGGAGTCACACTTGCCGAATACTACCGTGACATGGGCTACCATGTAGCCATAATGGCCGACTCCACCAGCCGTTGGGCTGAAGCGTTACGTGAACTCTCGGGACGGATGGAAGAGATGCCCGCCGAAGAGGGCTTTCCTGCCTATTTGCCCACCAGAATTGCCCAATTCTACGAGAGAGCCGGTTATATGGAGACCCTCAGTGGGGTAGAGGGGTCGGTTTCAATCATTGGCGCCGTCTCCCCGCCGGGCGGAGATTTCTCTGAACCGGTCACCCAGCACACCAGACGATTTGTCCGTTGTTTTTGGGGACTGGACCGCGCTTTAGCCAGTGCCCGCCACTACCCGGCAATCAGCTGGTTAGACTCCTACTCTGAATATGTCGATGAAGTCGCCCCTTGGTGGCAACTGCAGGGAGAAGGGTCTTGGGTGGACAGTCGTCAAGAAATTATGGAACTCCTTCAAAGGGAAGTGAGACTCCAACAAATTGTTAAACTGGTAGGCCCCGACGCCCTCCCCGATAGTCAAAACTTTGTTTTAGAGGTGTGTCGCCTCTTTAAAACTGCTTTCCTGCAACAAAATGCCTTCGACGATATCGATCGTTACAGTACGGTGGGTAAACAACTTAAGATGCTCCAGATAATCTTAGACTATTGGAAATTGGGCTCAGACGCTATTACCAAAGGGGTAACAATGATTAAAATTAGACGACTAAAAGTCGTCCAAGATATCGCGAGAATGCGCTTTAGCATTCCTAATGATGATCTAAGTGAACTCGACCAGATTGCTCTACGCCTAGAGCGGTCGATGCGGCAACTGGGAGGGATCTATGAAGAGCGCTAAAACTATTCAAACCCTCGATAAAGCACTCCTCAGTGGTCGCGAATATGTGGGGGCAAGCCGAATTGATGGTCCCCTTATCTATGTCCGTAACACCCACCCCATTGGTTACGGAGAGTTGGTAGAGTGTATCGATAATCGGGGAGTGATGCGTACAGGGCAGGTCTTAGACACCAGTGATGAGGTGGTCGTGGTACAAGTTTTTGAAGGGACCAGTGGATTAACCCTCCCCAGCACGCGTGTCCGTTTTATGGGAGAACCTTTAACCCTCCCAGTGACAGAACAGATGCTCGGCAGGGTTATGAATGGGTTAGGTCACCCGCGAGACGGGGGTGCACTTCCCCACGGGGATGAAGAGTTAGACGTTAACGGCCTGCCCATTAATCCTACCGCCCGTGAATACCCTCGTGATTTTATTCAGACTGGGGTGTCGGTTATCGACGGGCTCACCACTCTAATTCAAGGGCAAAAATTGCCAATTTTTAGTGGCAATGGCTTGCCTCATAACCAATTGGCAGCACAAATTGCCCGCCAAGCAAAAGTTTTGAGTGAGAGTCAGGAATTTGCCATCGTCTTTGCAGCTATGGGGGTTAAATACGATGTAGCGCGTTACTTCATCGACAGTTTTGAACAATCGGGAGTCCTTGAGGATGTTGCCCTCTTTTTGTCACTAGCTGACGACCCTTCTATTGAGAGGACTATCACACCACGCACTGCGCTCACTTTGGCCGAACACCTCGCTTTTAACAAGGGCAAGCATGTCTTGGTGATAATGACCGACATGACAAACTACTGCGAATCATTGCGGGAGATTTCAACTTTAAGGGGTGAAATTCCCAGTCGCAAAGGGTACCCGGGGTACCTCTATTCCAACCTGGCTGAGCTCTATGAGCGCTCTGGGAAAATAATTGGCAAAGAGGGCTCAATTACACAGTTGCCTATTTTGACAATGCCCAACGACGATATTGGTCACCCGGTACCCGACCTCACCGGGTACATCACCGAAGGACAAATCGTTTTTGACCGTGAGATGTATGGTCGGGGTATCTATCCCCCCATCAATGGACTGCCGAGCTTAAGCCGTTTAATGAAAGATGGTATCGGCGAGGGGATGACGCGCGAAGACCATCCCCATTTAGCCAACCAACTCTTTGCCTCTTATAGTCACGTTCAAGACGTTAGAAACCTAGCTTCCGTTATTGGGGAAGAGGAGCTGACTGCGCTGGATCAACAATACTTAGAGTTTGGAAACTTTTTTGAGCGTAAATTTGTCAACCAAACCTTTAGCGAAAACCGCTCAATAGAACAGACCCTTGACCTAGCTTGGCGGGCTTTGGGAGAGCTACCACCTGAAGAATTGCAGAGGGTCACTGAAGAGGAGATCAATACCTATTACGGGAGGATGGATGAAACGTAATGTTGCCCCTACAAGGAGTAACCTCCTCAAACTCTCGGACGAACTCCACTTTGCCACGTTAGGGCACGAGTTACTCGATCAAAAACGCTCTATTTTAGTGGTTGAACTCTTAACCTTGGTTGACCAGGCAGTTGATTACCAAAGCCGAGTCGACAAAGCCCTAGGCAGGGCCGGGGAGAGTTTACAACACACCGTGATGGAGATGGGTAGACTTAGAGTTGCCAACCTTTTTGGGGCGGTCAGGATAGATACCTCAATTGAGCTCTCCCAGCGGAAAGTAATGGGAGTTCATCTTCCCCGCGTAGAGACCTCTTTTTCAGCCAATGGTCCCTACTTTTCCCCTGAAGGGACTACATTGTCGGTTGAAGAGACCCTCAAGGAGTTCCAAGAGGCTCTTAGCTTGATGGGACGGTTGGCCGAATTAAAGGTTTCGATTATGAGGCTGGCACAAGAGGTCAAGAAGACCATCCGGAAAGTTAATGCCTTAGAAAAAATAGTTATCCCCGATTTAAAAGAGACTCTCGCCTACACTCAAAGTAGGATAGAGGAGGCTGAGCGGGAGAATTTTATGCTGTTGAAGCAGGTAAAGAATAGGATGGAAAGGGGTAAGGTATGAGTGAACCTTTTAAGGAGATACTGGTCTATCTTGATGGCTCGGAAGACTCAGTCACCGCTTCTATGGCGGCTATAGCTCTAGCAAAGCGACTACAGGCATCATTGACGGCAATTTACGTCGTCAACACCCGTGCACTTCAAGATTTAGTTAAGGCTCGCATCTTTTTAGATATCGAGGAGCAAGAGTACCTTAGAGATATTGAAGAGGATGCCGGGCGCTACTTACGACACGTTGAAGAATTGGGACGCCAAAAGGGAATTGAAGTCAAAACCGTAAAGAGTTCAGGTAGTGTCAACACCGAGGTGCGCAACTACTTAGAGAAGCATAAAATTGACCTATTGGTTTTGGGCGGGATTTCTGCTATTCATAGTAGGAGGGATGAACTGCTCAGTGAAACTGACAGGATGATGCGTACAGCCCCGTGTCCGGTTTTAGTTGTACGTGACAATGACCAGATTTGGGAGATGTTTGAAGCGATCCCAAATATTCAAGTGGAGGTAGAAAATGACACTTACTGAGATTTTAGCGAAAGAATATATAAAGGTGCCTCTACAAGCTAAGGGCAAGAATGGCATAATCGAGGAACTGGTTGACCTATTGGTCAAGAACCGCCCCAGTTATAAAAAGGAAGAGATTCTCGGTGCGGTGTTAGCCCGTGAAGCTTTGGGAAGCACCGGCTTAGCCGATGGGGTGGCAGTCCCCCATGCCAAAACAACCGCTGTCGATAGGATTGCTTTGGTGATGGGTATTAGCCCTGAACCGGTCGATTTTAAAGCTCAAGATGGTAAAGGATCACAACTCTTTTTCTTGGTATTAGCACCGGAAAAAGAGTCGAGTGCCTACATAGAACTTTTGGCATCAATTGCGCGGGCTACAGCAAGCCCGGTGATGCGACGACTGATGAGCAAAGCGAGCTCATCAGATGAGGTTTTAAGCCTCTTGTTGGATTAGGGCTGTAATTGAATCCCTCAAGGAGGTAACCTTTGGGGACAACTAAAAAAGAGTTAATCCTCGCCTTAATAATAGCCCTCTGTGTCACTTTGGTCGTTTTCCTCCTCTCTAGTCGCTTTATTAACCAAAAAGTAGAGGAGAAGAGGATTAAAATGGAACAGATTGTCGAGACTTTAAATGAACGCCTCGAGTCTATCCTGCTACAGCAGTCGACCAACTTAAAACTCCTCACAACTACCTTTACCCACGATATAGATAGCCAAGGGATGCTAAAGGAGGCAGATATCGCCTACTACAGGGAGATATTTGCCCAAGGCTACCACTATTTCAGAGACCTCCAAGTTTTACGGGCACACGAGGTTAAGGTCAATATCCCTACCGGTAAAACCCATATTTTTACGGGCCCTGCCAAAGGGCGTCAAGGTGAATTAATTTTGACAGGATTCCACCCTATCTATGCCCCCCACGAGGCACGGGTGTGGGGTTATTTGAAAGTTGATTTAAGCTTAAAGGCCATCTTGGAAGAGATGCAGATTGGACAATTGATGACCGGTTTAGCCTACTACCTATCAAGTGGAGGGGAGGTCTTTTACGGTGATGGACAGTTAGTTGAGGGGACATCTTACACAATCTCCTACAGCAGTCTCTATTGGACCCTCTTTGTAAAATCGACTAGGGCATTAACCCTCTTTGCAATAGTTATTTTAAGGTTTATCCTCCCGCTGTTAATAGGGGTTGTGAGTCTATTCCTGTCCAAGAACTTCCTAGAGTTTCGTCGCAGGGCCCATGTGGACGATATGACCGGTATCATGAATAAAAGCAACTTCATGAAGCTCTTAGAAGGGGATTTGCTACAGTGCTATAAATCGGGGGATAGGGTTGCCATCGGCATCATTGATATTGACGATTTTAAAGATATTAACGACCACTGGGGACACCTTGATGGGGACCAAGTCTTAAAAACCTTGGTAAATACTATCGGTCAATCAATTGGTCGTAACGACACGTTAGCCCGCTTCGGGGGTGATGAATTTGCCGTAATTATGCGCAACTTGGATGGCGAAGAAGATTACTACAGCTTGGCGAAAAAGCTTTTTGCGGCGATTGAAACTTTGGAAGTCTCCATCGGCAAAAAAACTATTAGTGTTAAAAGTAGCATGGGGGTAGCCATCTCCGGTATAGATGGCCTCGATGCTTATACCCTCCTTTCCCGCGCCGACAGCGCCCTCTACAGTGCTAAGAGTAACGGGAAGAATAAATTGGTCTTTAGCTGAGGAGTTAACGATGAGATTGACGTTTATAGGGGCAGCCAGGGCGGTGACTGGGAGTTGTATCTTAGTTGAGAGCAACTCAAAAAAGTTTCTAATTGATTGTGGTCTGCCACAGGGCAATGATGTTAAGAGCTTGGGTGTTGAGCTGCCCTTCAAAGGGAGCGATATCGATTACGTATTGCTGACCCATGCCCATATCGATCACTCCGGAAGGATCCCCCTGTTGGTTAAAGAGGGGTTTAGGGGGGCGATTCACTCAACCGTGGCAACTGCCGACCTCTGCTCCATAATGTTGGCCGACAGTGGCCATATCCAAGAGATGGAGAGTGAATGGCTCAACCGGAAAAACAAACGGGCGGGATTGCCGGCAGTTGAGCCCCTTTACACCGTGGAAGATGCCCACAGGAGTTTAGAACAATTTGAAGGGCACCCCTACAATGCACGTTTTAGTCTTACAGAGGGGATAGAGGTGGAGTTCACCGATGCCGGGCATCTTTTGGGCTCTTCATCCATCCAAGTGTGGCTTAAGGAAGGCCCAGAGAGTCGCCATCTTATCTTCTCGGGAGACATTGGCAACCTCGACCAACCAATTATCGAAGACCCCGTCTGTTTCACCAGTGGTGATTTCATCATAATGGAGTCTACCTACGGGGATCGCCTGCATCACGGACCAACTTATGCCAACCAAAAAGAGGCCACCTTAGAGCGTGCCAAACAACTTGCCAAGATAATCGGTGAAACTTTTGCTAAGGGAGGCAATGTTGTCATCCCCTCTTTCGCCGTAGGCCGGACACAAGAACTCCTCTATCTGCTGCGCTACATCAAAGCTAACAACCTATTACCGCAGATTCCCCACTTACCGGTTTTTCTCGACTCCCCTTTGGCGATTGAAGCCACGAAGGTTTTCTCACGCAACATCGAAGGTTATTTTGATGATGAGGCTATGGCCGTCATAGAAAGGGGAGAGAATCCTCTCCTTTTTGATTCGCTGGTCACAACGGTCACCGCTGACGAATCACGGGAGCTCAACGTCCGTAAAGAACCAGCTGTGATTATCAGTTCAAGTGGTATGTGTGAAGCCGGTAGGATAAAACACCACCTTAAACACAACCTTTGGCGGCGCGAAAGCACCATCCTCTTCTGCGGTTACCAAGCTGTGGGAACCCTAGGTCGCTCAATTTTGGATGGAGCTAAGCGCGTAACAATCTTTGGTGAAAAAATTGAAGTTAGAGCGGCAATCCAGAAGTTAGACAATATTAGTGGACATGCCGACCAAGAGGGGTTGATAAAGTGGTTGTCCTGTCTACAAAACAAACCTCAACACGTCTTTGTTGTCCATGGAGAGGAGCGTGTTGCCCACTATTTCGCCGGCTTACTGGGTTCTAAACTCGATTTAAAGGCTTGGGCCCCCACGGTTGGTGAGTCGTACGACCTCCTACTCGATAAGATTCCGGTTGCGAAGGAGGAGAAGCTTTGGGTGAGTGCCCTAGAAGAACTAAAGGGGCTCTATGAACAGCTCGATAAAGTGTTCACAGGGGTACAAGCCATTTTTAACCGTCTTAAAGTTCGGGGCACTGAGCTGGAAAAAGAGCCCTCCGGTGATGCTCAAAGGGTATTAGAGGCCGTCAGTCGGTTTACACAAGAACTCGACGACATTAACGACCGCTGGGGCTCCTAAAGGAGAAAGGGGATGAAAATATTGGCGATTGGGGCCCACCCTGATGATGTGGAAATCTGTGCTTTTGGGACCCTTGCCCGCTGTGTTGAGCGTGGCGATAGCGTTGTAGTGTGTGCAGTTACAAATGGAAACCTAGGACACCACTCAATTGGAAAAGAGCAGTTAAGGGCGGTAAGATTATCTGAAGCGGCGAAAAGTGCCGCCGTTATTAAGGCCTCTTTTTGCACCCTCGATATCGACGATATGGCATTAGACAGTAGAGAGGGAGCTACCCGCCTCAAAATGCTTAACTTAGTGCGTTCAGTACAACCCGACTTAATAATCACCCACAGTGAAGAAGATTACCACAGTGATCATGTGGAGACAGCGAGGTTGGTCTTTTGGGCTCTTCAAAACGCCCCATTAGTCCAAGTTGAGGGTGAGAGCCCTCCCCTCAATAAAGCTGTGACTCTCTATGAGATGGATATGATAGGGGGAGGTGTATTTAATCCCCTTGAGTTTGTCGACATCACACAGACCATTGAGGCCAAGCTGGAAGCCCTTTCCAACCACATGAGTCAGCTTGATTATTTGATGGAGAGTGCCCACATCGACTTGCTCAATAGTGTCCGTGTTTTGGCAGAGTTTAGGGGACTGCAATGCCGCCGGCGCTACGCAGAGGGGTTTCGCCTTTCACAGCGTCAAGTAGCGCTAAGTGAGCGGCTTTTACCCTAGCTTTTGTTATAACGACCCTCGTGGTGAACTAGAGAGTCCCCGACAACTGAGTCTTCTTCAAAGCACAAAATTTTGTAGGTTTTAGCTATGTTCTTCACCTGCTAAATTGAGCTCTTTAGCGACGCTACGCATCCCTTCAATACTTAGTTCAATTACCTTGTCTAAGTCCATGCCTAACATCTGTGCTCCTCGCGCAATTAAATCACGGTCAACGGCCGCCGAAAATCCTTTGGTTTTCCACTTCTTTTTAACCGATTTGAGGGTTAAATCGAGTAGACTCTTGGAGGGGCGCATCAAAGCGGTAGCGGTAATCAAGCCTGTGAGTTCATCGATGGTGAAAAGGACCTTCTCCATCGCATGTTGCGGCTCTACGGTGGTGCAAATCGTCCAACCGTGGGTGAGGACTGAGTGGATTGTGGCTTCGCTGACGCCGGCTTCCCTTAATATTGCGGGGGCTTTTTGGAGGTGCTGATCAGGGTATTGCTCGTAGTCGATATCGTGAAGCAACCCCACAACACCCCAATACTCTTCATCGTAGCCCAGTTCACGGGCAAAGCGCCGCATCACCGCCTCTACAGCTAAACTATGGTGCCAAAGGTTTTCTTGACTATTGTATTTTTTGTACAATGCAACAGCTTCTTCTCTCGTCATTTGAAACTCCTTAGCTAGTCATTAAACCCCAAATTCACTCCGGGGTAAAGGGTGACGACGGATAGATGCCAAAACTACCATCATTAAAAGCGGGTAGATAGTGCCGACCAACATAGCCACCCTAAGTGGGGGTAAAGCAAAAGTGGGAGGCACATTGTCGGCCACTAAGCCTAAAAGCCAGGGTCCTAGGGCGCCACCGGCGGCTCCTCCGGCCGCTAAAAGGGCAAATACCGTGGAACCGGCATTGGGGAAGCGCTCGGCAGCTAAGGAGAGGGAGCCGGGCCATAAGAGGGAGACTCCAAAACCACAGAATGAGCAGGCAATTAGAGAAAGAATTGGCGAAGGGGAGAGGGCGGCAACTAGATAACAGAGGGCGGCAAAAGTAGCGCCCCAAAACATGATTGTTGAGACCTCGATTTGCTTGCCATACTTACCGTAAAGGTGGCGAGCAAAACCGAGCAGGGCTGCAAAGATAGTGAGCCCCATCAAGTCCCCCATGGTTTTAGAGAGGCCTAAAACCGACTCGGCAAAAGCACTGGTCCACTGACTCATTGCCAACTCACTGGAGGCTCCCAAGGCTATCCCCACCATTACCAATAGGAAGAAGGGGGAGGTGAGGAGGGTTTTTGCCGGAGTGCGTAGCTCATCGGCAACCGGCGGGGCCAAAGGAACTTTCAGGAAATTGAAGAAATTTATCAAGGGAACAATGGACCACAGGAGCACAATATAGTGCCAATTGGAACTCTTTAGGAGGTTTAACATGATAGTAGTGCCCACAATGACAACAATGAGGCCCCAGGCGTAAAAGGAGTGGAGCAGGCTCATGGCAGCGGCCTTAGCATCCCCCGGAATGGCTTGTACAATCGCGCTGATGAGGAATTCGATTAGCCCGCCCCCGAGAGAGAAGATGAAAGTGGCCATCATGAGGGCCCAATAGGGGTGATTAGGGAAGAGGCGTGGAGCGAGGGCAAACAAGATGAGCCCCGCAAATCCAAAAAGGTGGGCCGTCGTAATAAAAGGGCGTACCCCAAAACGGTCTACTAGTTTGCTGGAGGTCAAAATTACCCCTATTTGAGTGGTGAAGTTGATTAAAACCAGACGTCCAACCTGTTCAAACGTTAAGTTGAAGTCGCCAATCAACATAACAAAAAGGAGGGGGGGTAAATTATTAAGCAGGGCGCTGGTGAAAATCCCCATGTAACAGGCGCGAATTGTTGATTTATACATAGCAGGGATTATAGCCCGGCTAGTTTGAACTGTCCAGATAAGGTATAATCTACCTCTATGTTAAATTTTACACCTTTTAAAGGGGTTCTTTTCGATTTGGATGGGACACTTATAGACACTATTGGCGATATAACTTACGCCATTAACAGTGCTTTAGTCCTAACAGGAGCAGATCCTATTACTCCCCAAGTGTGTCAGCAATTCGTGGGGCGGGGGTTGAAAAATGCCTTACGTTTGGCTTTGGAGAGCTCCGGTAAAGCCGTTGAGGAGCCCCAGCTTAACCATCTAGTGGGGCTTGTAATCGAGACTTATGCAGTTAGCCCCTACGACCACTCACACCCCTATCCGGGAATAGAGGCATTGTTAACAGATCTGCACAAAGCCGGCATTAGCCTAGGGGTCCTCTCTAACAAAACCGACTCTTTAGTCCAACCCATAATAAGGGGACTCTTAGGACACCACCCTTTCATCTTCATCAGAGGGGCGGCTAAAGAGTATACTTCTAAGCCCTCACCCGAGGGAGTCTATGCTTTTGGTGAACAACTGGGCTGCTCAGTCAACCAACTATTACTTGTCGGCGATAGTGAAGTGGATTACTATACAGCAGAGGCTGCGAAGATGAGATCGGCTATTGTTACATGGGGTTTTAGAACGCGCGAAACACTACTGGCCGCCGGCTGCAGCTCACTTTACGATACGGTTGGGGAGTTAAGGAAGGGGGTCTTTCCATGGTTATGAGTGCACAAGAGAGGTCAATTCTTTATAAAAAAGCGCAGGACTATATTCGTGCAGAGAGGGAAGCACACTTTCGTCAGGAAGTCATTGATGCTGTAGAAGAAAATGCCGATGAAGAACTCTATGAACGCTTTTATACCTCACTAAGCTTTGGTACAGCGGGCATAAGGGGGATTATTGGCGGGGGAACTAATCGTATCAACCCCTACATTGTGCGCAAAGTTACCCAAGGTTTTGCCGATTACCTGGTGAGCCAACACTCCGACCCCATGGTAGTTATCGCCTACGATTCACGTAACTACTCCGATTTGTTTGCCCAACAGGCTGCACTCACTATGTGTGCCAATGGGGTTAAAGTTTATCTGTATGACTCATTGAGACCGGTTCCCATGCTCTCCTTTGCCCTGCGGTACCTCAAGGCGACAGCCGGAATTGTCATAACAGCCAGCCATAACCCCGCTAAATACAACGGCTATAAGGTCTATTGGAGTGATGGGGGGCAAGTTACCCCACCTCACGATCTAGCAATTGCCGAGCGGATTTCAGTTGTCACTCCCGGCTCTATTAGAGGCATGAGCATTAGTGAGGCCAAACAGCAGGAGTTGTTGAAAACAGTACCCTTGGAGGTCGATGAAGAGTATTACGCCATGGTCCTCAAGGCTACCAAAGGGGAGCTCAGTGATGTCAAAGTCGCCTTTACCCCCCTGCATGGAGCCGCCAATCTACCGGTTAGAACCCTTTTAGCCCGTTTAAAAGTGACTTGTGATGTGGTTAGTGAGCAGGAGGAGAGCGACGGAAATTTCCCAACAGTCTCGATGCCCAACCCCGAAGATCCGCAAGCCATGAGGTTGGCGATTGAACTCGCCCAGCGCAAGGGGAGCGATATCGTCTTGGGCTGTGATCCCGATGGAGACCGCTTGGGAATCGCCATACCCACGACCCCTGAGAGGGAGGAGTATGAACTGCTCAGTGGCAATCAGATAGCCATTCTTTTGGTCGACTTCCTCCTCAACCATAAAGTAAAAGGCACTAAGCGCCCCGTAGTGGTGAAATCAATTGTTACCTCAGACCTTGTGAGGAAGATTGCCGAGACAAGAGGGGCCGTTTGCCGCGACGTCTTAACCGGTTTTAAATACATTGGTGAACAGATGGCCCTCCTCGAGGATTCCCCTACTGAACAATTCTTGTTTGGCTGTGAAGAGAGTTTTGGGTATCTTCCTGTTAGTGAGGTGCGCGACAAAGATGCCATCTCCAGTGCCGTCTTAGCGGTCGAGATGATGGACTTCTACCTCAAGAAGGGGTTAACCCTTCAAGCAAGGCTTGAAGAGATTTACCAGGAATATGGTTTTTTTGGAGAGGTTGTCCTCTCCTATACCTATGAGGGGGCCAGTGGTAAACAAAAAATGGATCAGATTATGGAGAGGTTCAGAGCCTTACGGCCTAAAGCAAAATTTGCCGATACCACTGTTGAGAGAGTTGCCGACCTCTTAGAAGGCGGGGTAAACGCATTGCCCTCGGCTGATGTGCTAATCATCTATTTTACCAGTGGTGAAAAGATGATAGTGCGCCCCTCCGGCACTGAACCAAAGATTAAGTACTACCTCTTTTTTGATGCGAGGGGGATGGCTAAAGCACAATACCTTCCTCGCATGCAGGAGAGAGTTGCTACCTTTAAAGGAGAATTATAACAGCCGTGGAGACAAAATGTTTCGCCATACAGCGTTCGCATAAAGAGAACCTCTTTTTAACCCCTTATGAAGATGCCAAACTTGCCTCACAGTGGGAGGCTGCAAACCCTATAACTTGGTACGCATCGACCAGTTTAACAAGTCAAGAGCAGGACCGGGCCCTTTATGCCCTTTACACCCAAATAGACCGGGGGGTAGACTGTTGGGTAATGGACCGGCGCTACGTTCCCCGGCTGTTGATTTCGGCTTTCGTCTTCCTCATCGTCTATTTCTTCTTCTCATTAGCCGTGAGGGACCCTGTCCCCGTGATTGATGAATTGATTCTAGGCTTAGGCGCCGCTGCCGCCACGGCAACCTTTATTGCTAAGCGTGATAAAAAGAGCGACTTGGCGGTTCGTCGGCGCCTTGAATTGAAACAAAATGCCCTCCACAGTAGCTTCACCACTTTACCTCTATTGAGTCGCCTGGAGGCCTACCTTGATGAGATGGCTGCTCTGGATACTCTAGATATTGCCGACCAATTAACAATGACCAAAAAAGGGGAGCTTAAGGGCCTAAAACTCAATAATGACGATAAAGAGGTTGTCAAAGAGATAAGAGAACTCCTTTTACGTCACGTTGAGCTCTCCAATAGTCGCCTGTTTGAGTGGTACAGGAAGATAGAGAGGGCCAACTTAAAGGGAATAGGGGACGAGGCGTTATCGGCACGACTGGTAAAAGTCTCTTTCAAGAGGGAGATCGACATGAGTCTCCTGGCCTTAATGGTGGCACTGGCGAAGTATTAAAAGCTCTCTTCACCTCATTTAGGTATGAAGAAATATGCG
This sequence comes from Sphaerochaetaceae bacterium, assembly GCA_041676265.1. Lineage (GTDB taxonomy): Bacteria > Spirochaetota > Spirochaetia > Sphaerochaetales > Sphaerochaetaceae > DUOJ01. The sequence continues at coordinate 12,336 of JBAYSE010000004.1, read as the reverse complement.
GAGTTGACCCTCTGGCCCCTGCTCACAATTTTGCTTGTTAACCGCCTAAAGGGCTCTGCACTTCCTCCTTGGTTAATTGTGCTTGCCTTTATGTGCTACGCCAATTTCACTCTGTTTACAAAACACTCAACGCCTAAACAGCTCCTCTTTTTAGCGCTTCTTTTGACCCTGTCTTTACTTCTTAATACCCTCTGTGGGGAGTTAACGCCTCGTCTTGGCTTTCATGAAGAGAGTGTTAGTGCCGTTAAAGGGAGGGTAGAGGGCGATTCAGCGGTGAGCCTAAATGGAAATATTACTTTCACTCTCCAGTTGGCCCAAACTGTAAATCAACGGAAGGACGCGTGTAGCGCCAGTGGCGAGGTCCTCTGTGTAGTCAAAGGTAAGGAGCGGTATTATCATGGGGAGCAACTCGAGTGTAGAGGGTACTTTATCGCTAGTGGTGTTTTTTTGAGTAATGCTGTTAAACTCACCCAAGATGATTCCCCTTTCATTCGCTTCAGACGCACTATTTTAACCTATCTAAGTCAACGTACCGCGCGCCTAACGCCTGCGGCACACCAACTGCTCACCTCACTTTTATGGGGGGAGGTCTCCGGTGGTAATGTAGAGCTGCGACAAATGGTCGTTCACAGCGGTTGCGCCCACGTGCTGGCCCTCTCAGGGATGCATTTACACACCCTTATTTTGCTTTTTAATCTAGTGAATGGACGTAAAAGGGGGCTCTCCACGATTTTTGCAATTCTCTATGTAACCGTAGTAGGGTTCAAGGCCTCCTTAGTGCGCTCTCTTATTATGGTGATTATCCTCCAGATAAAGCCCAATATTGAGGTTAAAAAAGCCCTTGCACTCACTTTTGTTACCCAGATGTTGCTCTTTCCGGCAACCATAGGGACACTTGCCTCTCTGTTATCCTACACCTGTCTAACCGCCATTCTTTGGTTAGCCGAGGGGGTCGGCACCCCTTTCCTCCTCTTTGTCCCCCCTAAAGTAGCCCATCTAGTGGGGACCACACTGAGTGCCACCCTGGCCGTTGCCCCTTTAGCGCTTGCCCTCTTTGACGCATGGTACCCTATTGGCCTCCTTGTTTCGCCTCTATTGGCGCTCTTAGCCCTCTCGATTCTAAGCTGTGGTTTCATCTATCTCTTTTTACCCCTGATGAGCTTAGGTAAAACTATTGAGTTTTTGTACACTCTGTTTTACCGCTTAGCTCAATGGGGTAGTGAGTTTACTGCCCGCCATCCACCATGGTCAACGGGCTCAGCATGGTGCCTTGCCCTCTTGCTCTTGTTGACTGTAATTGTTCTTCTCAAGTATGCTAAACAGGTAATTCAGAAAAGGATAAGAGCTACCTATGATTTGGAATTTTCCCTACAATTCCCCCCGCGCCATCATTGAACTTCTGGAAGAGGAGGATTTAGCCATGCACAAGAAGTTTGGGCAAAACTTCCTAATCTCTCCACCGGCATGGGATGCAATTATAGAGAGTCTAGGGGGGATAAAAGGGGCTTCTGTCTGGGAAATAGGGCCTGGTCTAGGGGTCTTAACCCATCTCTTGCTCAAAGCGGGTGCCCTGGTAACCGCCTTTGAAATAGACCGCGGTTTTGCCCGCCTCTTAAGGACAAGGGCTTTCCCCGAAGAGCGTGGCTTTAAGTTAGTAGAGGGCGATTTCTTAAAGACCTGGCCCCCTATATTCCAGACAGAGGGTCCCCCTGATGTGATCTGTGGGAACCTCCCTTACAACATTGGCTCGGTTTGTATCGCCCGCCTTTTAGAGGAACAGTGTTTACCGGAAAGGATGAGTTTTACCCTTCAAAGAGAGGTGGGTGAGCGCTTGACAGCCCAAGCGGGGAGTAAGCTCTACGCACCCCTTTCACTATTGGCCCAGAATGACTATGAAGTCGAGGTGTTAATGCTCTTAAAGAGGGGTGTTTTCTTCCCCCCTCCTAATGTCGAGTCGACGGTGGTGACTTTTACGAAGAGAGCGCAGCCCCGTATTCCTGTTAATGAGCGCCACTTCTTTTTCCAAATGGTGAAGGACCTCTTTGCCCAAAGGCGCAAAACGGTGCGTAACAACCTCCTAAAAGGGGAGATGGGCAGGCTTAACGGAAAAGAGGAGGTTTTACAGGCATTAAGGGCGAGTGGCATAGCAGAGAACGAGCGCTCTGAGAACCTCTCTTTCGATTCTCTGATAACCCTCAGTAGGGCACTCAATGCTTCCAGGCAGTAAGCCACTCTTTTTTATGGTAGCGGTAGTAGTTGAGCAGCCCACGAACTACCAAATCGGCAACCATACAAACCCAAGCGGCCTCTAAACCAAGATTAAAGACCAAAATTAAGAGGGTTGCGGGGACTAGGCGGACCAGCCACATTCCAATTAGAGAATTAATAAAGGGCCATTTGGTATCGCCGGCGCCTCTGAGGATACCGCCAATAACTATGCTTAGAGCAAAAAAGGGCTGGGCAAAAGCTTCAATCCTCAAGACTTTCGCTCCCAAAACAATGACGCGGGTATCCTTAGTGAAGAACTGCATCAATTGGGGGGCAAAAATGAACATAAAAAAGCCGGTTGTCGTCATTAAAGCGACGGTCCACTGTAAACATTTGCGGGCGAAGTCTAGACTCATTTGCCTCTCTTGGGCCCCCAGAGACTGGGCAACTAAAGTTGTGGCGGCAATCGAGAAGCCAAAAGCAGGCATATAGGTAATAGATTCGGCCGTGATAGCTAAGTGGTGGGCAGCTAGGGCTACCGTTGAAATATGGGTGACCAAAATGGTGAGGACAATTTGACCAAAGGAGAGAACCGCTCTCTCTAGCGCTAAGGGGGTCCCCAGTTTTAGAACTTGTTTCATCAAAGGCCAATCCACTCGCCACGAGACACCTCTGAAAGGGGTTCTCAATGGAGAGTCTTTGAAAATAAGGACGCCAAAGAGTATTAAGGCGCTCAGTACTGTAGCTCCGGCGGTCGCGATGGCAGCTCCCTTAACCCCTAAATCGGCCCCATAGATGGTGAACTCAGCGTTGAAGAAGTGCACCCTTCTTGTGGGGAATATTAAGAAGTAGTTCCCCACAATATTGGTCAAATTGGTGATAATATTTGAGATTAAAGGGGAGCGGGTATCACCTGAAGAGCGCAAAAGATTTGATAGATAGGCGAATAGGATCGTAAAAGGGTAGGCTAGAGCAATGTAACTCATGTAAGAGACGGCCTGGGGAACTACCTCTTGGTCTACACCAATCCAATGGGGTAGACGGGGAGCTATAGAGCGCATTAGAGAGGTGGTTACCACTGAGAAGAAAAGGGCTGCCATTAGCGCCTGGCGTACAGTATGATGAACTCCCTCTTTCTCAGAGGCTCCAATCTGGCGCGCTGCCAAGACCGAAAAGGCGACCCCAAAGGAGTACATAAGGCCGTTAACTAACCAAATGGTAGAGCTATTGGCGGCCACGGCGGCTGTGGCTACGGCCCCAAGAGAGCCTACCATGGCCGAATCGACGTACTGCACCATTGTTTGGAACGCTTGGTCTAAAATTACAGGCCAAGCCAGCATCCAGATGGTTTTTGCCGGGGAGTGCGAAGCATCGAGTAAATTAATTGTTCTGCCTTTACCCATTGTGCTGCCTTTCTAGAAACTCTTTTACCTTCTGGGGGGGCAGTGGTCTTGAGAAATAAAATCCTTGTAGAGCCTCTGCCCCGGCTTTGGTTAATAACTCAGCCAACTCTGCCGTTTCAATCCCTTCGGCAACTATTTTTTTACCCATTTTCTTTAACATCAAGATAATGGAACTTAAATAGGTGAAATCTTTCTGAGACGCCTGAATGATACTACGGTCGATTTTAACGGTAGAGAAAGGGAGGAGCACCAGACTCTCAAGGTTAGAAAAACCCTTGCCAAAGTCGTCGAGTGCAAAGCTAATCCCTTTGGAGGCGAGGTAGTCCATGGCACTTTTTACCCGGTCATAAGAGTGGATCAAGAGCGACTCCGTTAATTCAAAGCAGATTTTTGAGGTAGCCACTTGGTGGAGGTTGATGAGTGCGAGGGCTCTCTTTTCAAAATTGGGTAAAAGCAAATTGCTTGGTGAAAGATTGATGGCAATATTTTTTAGACTTTTGTGTGACCTATCAAGGGTGCTTGATAGTTGACACACCTGCTTTAAAACTTCGAATGTAATCTCGTTGATTAGCCCCGTTGACTCGGCTACCGGAATAAATTCTACCGGAGAGATGGGACCGATATGGAAGTCATCAATTCTGGCGAGTGCTTCCAACGCCTCAACTTCTCCGCTGAGGGCATTAATGATTGGTTGGTAGACCACCTTAACGGTCTTATTCTCTAAGGCGTGGTTAAGGGCGGCTTCAATGCCCAACTGCCGTTCATATCTTTGAGAGATGGCACTACTGTAATAGGTAATATTGGACAGTTTGTTCTCTTTGGCCTTCGAGAGGGTTAAATCGATAGCATCAATCATAGCTTCGCCATTTAACTTCTCTTCAGAGAACTTTAAAAGGGCAACTTTTATGGCGACCTTAAGGCAGGCTCCACTGATGGACCAGGCAGAAGCAAAGCGCTGGTTGATGGTAGTGAGGAGGCGGTTTAAGTCCTCTTCACTGTGTGCTTCATAGATCAGGGCAAATTGGTCCCCTCCATAGCGAAACACATTCTCTTTGCCCACTAGAGAGCTGAAAAAGGCCCCAATTTGGCGGAGCAAGAGGTCCCCATTGGTAATCCCGTACTTTTGGTTGAAGTATTTAAACTGAACGATGTCACTAATAATTACGGTCTGTTCTCCCCTTTTGTAATCCAACAATTTACGGAGCTCTTTAACGAAGAGCCGTCGCTCTTTGGTCTCGGTTAAGGGGTCAATAGTGAGACGTAAGTTGAGGGTACTGAGGTAGGTGGTTAGGAGGGCAAAAGTGAAAGCCAAAGTTACAAAGATCCCCAGAGCGCTCAAGAGGTAAAGACCGATGCCAACTGTGAGTAAAAGGGGGATAAATAGAAGCAGGTACTTTTGCGAAGAGATAATTTGTTTCCGCTTGGAATAGAGGAGAGCGTAGAGGGTAATCAGCCAAATTAGCGTGAAAACCGGGAGAATATGGAGGGCAACTAGGCGGACAGAGAAGCCCTTAAAAGGGAAAGTCAACGCGGTTGCTAAGACGATTAAAACGGTAAAAACCCGCATGTGCTTAGAGATAAGAGAGACCCTGAGGACCCCTTCAAAAGCTTCCGCTAAGATGTAGAGGAGCCATAAATAGAGGGTGACTACCAGCAGTAAGTTATAAATTACCAAAAGGAGGGTGTAGAGAGGAGAGCAGAATAGGTGTCCATTAAAAGCGATTAGTAGTGCTACTAAATGGACTATGACTGTCGCAGTGGTAAAATCTTTAAAGAGTTTATTTTTTTCACTTTGTCGGAAAAAGCGCTCTTTACTGAGGTCAACTAAAATCACAACAGAGACAAGTAGGGCCACTAAAGGCCCTGTTAACATCCAGTTCAACTCTCTACCATTCCCTTAGCGTTTAGTTTTCTACCTGGGCCAATGTGATAGCACTGGTAACGACGATATCGTCAATACTGCACCCCCTGGAGAGGTCACTGATTGGCTTAGCAAATCCTTGTAGAATTGGACCGTAGGCTTGCGCTCCTGCTAAACGTTGGACCAATTTGTAACCAATATTACCGGCTTGCAAATCGGGGAAGATTAAGACGTTAGCTTTGCCGGCCACAGGAGAAGTGGGGGCTTTACTCTCGCCCACTGAACGGACAATTGCGGCGTCGAGTTGTAATTCCCCATCGGCCAAAAGGTCGCTCCGTTTATCTTGCAACAGCTTAACCGCCGCAGTAACTTTGTCGACCATGGGTCCCTTGGCAGAGCCTTTAGTCGAGTAAGAGAGGAAGGCAATAACGGGCTCAACATTGAGGAATGTTTTACAAGAGTGGGCTGATGCTTCGGCGATCTCTACCAATTGCTCAGCGGTGGGATCAACTATAGTGGCGCAATCGCTAAAGATAAACGACCCATTGGCTCCCAGTTCATGCTTCTCAGTGGCCATCACAAAACAGGAAGAGGCACTTTTAATCCCCACCTTAGTTTTAATTATTTGGAAAGCGGCCAATAATACGTTACCCGTTGTATTCTCGGCGCCCCCTACCATCGCATCGCTCTCGCCTAAGCGTACCATCATATCACCGAAACGGAGGGGGGAGACAATCGAGGCATAGGCCTCTTCGGCACTCATCCCTTTGTGTTGGCGTAAAGCATAGTACTCTTGGGCAAAGCGCTCTCGCCAAGCAGACTCCTGCGGGTCGATTACTTCAATGCCTTTGAGGTCTATACCGGCCCCTTCAGCCACTTTGGTAACAGCCTCCAAGCTCCCCAATAAGGTCACTTTAGCGGCTATTTTTTCGTTAATAATCCTTCTGGCAGCTACAACTGTCCGCTCTTCTGTTCCTTCGGGCAGAACCAACCGTTTTTGCATAGCGATTGCCCGCTCTTTCATTGTTTGTGCAAATGTCATCTGAAACTCCTGTGGGTAATATTCTCAGGTTTGACAATACCACACTTTGACAATGAGTTAAATACGGGATTATTGTAGTTGTTCCCCCGATATGCTACGATGGGCCCCATGGAAATAGGGATTTATGGATTGGGGAGGTTCGGTAAGTTTTGGGCTTTGCAGCTCTCCCGTTACGCAACTATAAAAGGGTTTAACCGCACCCCACTTGAACAGGCCCCTGAAGGGGTAATTTTGGTCTCTAAAGAGGAGCTCTTTAAGTGCGATACCATCATCTTTTGCGTGGCTATTTCGGCGCTGGAAACGGTTCTTAAAGAGAGTGCCTCCCTAATTAAAGAGGGGACTCTGGTAATGGATACCTGTTCGGTGAAAGTTTATCCGGCTAAAATTATGACGGAGTTGCTCTCGCCACAGGTGGATATTATTGCGACGCACCCTATGTTTGGCCCCGACTCGGGTAAAGATGGCCTTAAAGGGTTGCCTATGGTGTTCTGTCCCATTAGAGGAGGGGAAGCTGAGTTTGATATTTGGCGCACCCTTTTTAAAAAGATGGAACTCAACTTATTGGAGATGAGTTGTGACGCTCACGACCGGGAAGCCGCCTACTCACAGGGGGTGACGCACTTCGTAGGGCGGGTATTGGACGAATTGGCTTTAAAGCCGACCCAAATCGCAACGCTAGGTTACCGGCGCTTACTCTCAATTATTGAGCAAACCTGTAACGACCCTTTACAACTCTTCCTCGACTTACAACGCTTTAATCCCTATGCTCCGGCTATGCAAAGCCGCTTAAAAGAGTCCCTCGATAAAGTTCTGGGGATGCTAAGCGAGCAAGAAAATGGACAGTTTAGATAGATGAGAGTTTTGATATATACATTGGGGTGTAAACTTAACCAGTGCGAAAGCGAAGCTATCGCGGCCGCTTTTACGCAAGAGGGCTTTGAAGTTGTCGCGGGCAATGCAGAAGCCGATCTCTATATTGTTAATACCTGTACAGTCACCAGTAAAGCGGAGCAGAAGGCTCGCCGGATGATCCGAAAGTATGCCAAGGCGGGGGTGGTTTTAATCACCGGCTGTTATGCCCAGATGGAGAGGGATGCATTGCGTAAGATAGCTGGCAAAGTGGTCGTAATCTCCTTGGATGATAAGCCCAACCTCTTAGCCTTACCAAGCTTTCTCGCCGCATCCCACATTGGCGACATTGAACTTTATGATGCCCTTACAGAGTTCGCCCTCACTTGCCGAGAAAGTAATGCCTCTGTGTTCGATTATGAAGCGACCAGTTTTACCTATCATAGCCGGGCTTTTCTGAAGATACAGGACGGTTGCGATAACACCTGTGGGTATTGTCGTGTCTCAATTGCCCGTGGCGCCGCCCGGAGCCTCAGTCTGGAAGAGGTTGCAAAAAGAGCCCTAGTCCTTGAAAAAGAGGGGTTTCATGAAGTCGTCCTCACCGGGGTCAATATCAGTGCCTACCAAGATGGTGCAACCGATTTAGCAAAACTCCTTAAAGAGCTCTTAAAAGTGACAGGTAGCGATACCCGTTTACGTCTCAGCTCTTTGGAGCCCGACAGACTAAATCATGAACTGATAGAGGTGTGTGGCAATGCTAAAATACAGAGTCATTTTCATCTGCCCCTGCAATCGGGCTCTCCGGTTGTTTTAAAGCGGGTGAACCGCCATTACAGCCTCGCCTTAGTGGAGCAGTTAATTAAAGAGCTACGAGCGGTAAAAGAGGACCCCTTTATTGCTGCCGATGTAATTACCGGCTTGCCCGGAGAAGATGCGGCAGAATTTAGCAGATCTATGGAGTTCTACAGGGAGAATGAGTTCAGCCAATTCCACGTCTTTCCCTTCTCCCCGCGGCCCCAAACGGCCCTTTGGGAAGCCAAAGACAGGGTGAGTGAGAGCATCAGAGATGAGCGGGCCAAAATCGTGCGCGATTTATCGACAATCCATTTTAGGCGCTATAAAAACCGGCAAATAGGACGGACATTGGAGGCGATTGTTGAACAAAAACAGGGCTCGGCGTGGTTTGGATTAACCGGAAACTACCTCAAAGTGCCTCTTATAGGGGTACCTCCCAATGTGGAGAGAGGGGATCTATTAAAAGTTAGAGTTGAAGTCGATAAAAAGAGTACTCTTTTAACAGGTAAAGCCTTAATCGATTAAATTGACCTTGCTTTTCAACTTCTTTCTCATTATTCTTCAAGTAAGGGTAGGCTTATGGAAGAAAAAAATAATTCCAAGAGAGAGGGGTTCATGCCTGAGTCTATAAACTTGGTTCAGCTTGAACAAAAATACGATTTTGAAAGAGAGCTAATGTACAATGTACAATGGGGTAACCCTTTTAAGGTTGAAGAGCTCTTAGAAAGGAGGAAAAAGCTCTTTCCAGATTTAATTTGTTGTACTAAGGCAAGTGCCAGTGAGGCTTTGAGATGTTGCAAGGATGAATTAATAGCGCTTAATGCCCTCTGTCGCTATGCTGCTAGGTTAGGGGGATTGCAGAGTCTCTACCTTTACGGGCTTTCTAACAAATTCCACATCATGATAGAGCGAGCAGTCTCCATCCCATACCTCAACGACCATCTCTACAACCAAATTGTGCTAGATTACTCTAAAGCCGTCTTAGATTTCACAATTAACAGTTACAGTCCTCTCATTAAAAAAGTAGTTACCTACTTAGTGATTAACCTCGACAAAGACATCCCTATTACACAACTGGGCGAGATGTATAACACCCACATCTCCCATATCTCACGCAAGTTCAAACGGGAGACAAATATGAGCATCCCGGCTTATGTTAGTCAGCAGAGGGTAGCCATCGCCAAACTCTACTTTGAGGATGGCAACACATCGATTCAAGAGGTAGCTGCCAGACTGGGCTTCAACGACAGTAACTATTTTAGCAAAGTCTTTAAGAGGTATGCCGGGATGACTCCTAGTGAGTATATTGCCTCTATTCGGAGGGAGTAGAGGCTTCACCGCACTCTTTGCCGTCTGCATCTTTGACCTTTAATTTACGCGTTATGCTCTCAGGCTCTTTGTTTTGGACCAATCGGTTGGCTGGAACATCCTCTCTGATCCATGTGTTAGAACCGATTATACTGTTCTCCCCAATTGTGATATCGCCGAGGATAGTCGCATTGGCATAGATGGTCACTCGATCTTTTAGGGTGGGGTGCCTTTTTACCCCCCTGATGAGGTCCCCGTGGGTATCTTTGGGGAAACTGAGGGCTCCTAAAGTCACTCCTTGGTAGATTTTTACCTGATTGCCAATTTTACTAGTCTCTCCGATAACGACTCCTGTACCGTGGTCAATGAAGAGGCAGCGACCGATTTCGGCTCCCGGATGGATGTCTATGCCGGTCTGTTTATGGACTGTTTCCCCCAACATTCTGGGGACCAAAGGGACATTTTGTAAATACAAAAAGTGGGCGATGCGGTGGATTGTGAGGGCTCTCACCCCTGGATAGGCGATTAGCACCTCTCGCACTGAGGTCGCTGCCGGGTCCCCTTCATAGGCACTCAGGGCATCTTCTTTCATCATTCGCCTTAAGTCGGGGAGGGCTCTAAAGAGTTCGCCGACAATCTTGGAGGAGATTTCTTGATAGGGAACTACCTCTTCGTCCCCTAAGCTCAGGGGGTTTGTATGGTAAAAGGCCAGGTAGATTTGCTTCTCGAGGGCCAACCCAATTTTTTCCAGCAATTTTGCCAACTCTTCCCGTACACAATCGTTGGTGAGGGCCCGACGGCCGCTGCGCCCCGGATAGAAGAGCTCCATGAAGTCTTCTACGATGCCCTCAATCGTGACCATTGAAGGAATCGGCCTAAAACTTATAAAGTTGGCTTGGCCACTACGGTCAAAACTCGCCAAGTAGTGATCTAAATAGTGAGCATAACGATTCTCTTTTTTTTCCATGATACACTCCTCGAAGCAGGTTATAGATGTAATATAATGTGAATAGCAATAAAATAGTAGATGGGAGGCAAAAAGGTGGAAGACCCGGCCAAGTATGATGCATGGTATAGCCAAAAAAGGGGAGCCTGGATTGGAAAAACCGAATACACTCTCATTCGGCGCAATTTACCCATCAATCTTGATGATTCAGTTTTAGATGTCGGGTGCGGCACACGCCTAAAGAGGCTCTGGCTCTCTGCTACGGGTCAAAAATGACCAATTTTCACCTCTCTTCAGCCCTCTTTTTCCCTAATTACAATTCTCTTTCAAAAGTTTTAGAATCCGTAATTCCCCAACAATTACTGTTAGGTGGTTTTCTCTTAATCACTGCAGAGGTCTGCCATAGCGCTATTTAACGATCCAACGGCTTGATGAGGAGTGTAAATCTCCGTATGATGACAACGATAGACGAGGGAGAAGCGGAGTAATGCAGCAAATTAGGGAGTCATGGAAAAATATTGTTGAAGAGGAACTTGAAGCGTATGGATTGGAGGTCCTCGGCAGTAACACTGTTCTTAAAGAAGGCGGGGACCTGAGTGTCCAAACCCCTCCAAAACCGGAGATGGGAGACTTGGCTTTTCCTCTCTTTGTCTATGCCAAAGCACTTAAGATGGCTCCTAATAAGGTGGCGCAGGTCTTAAAAGACCGCCTCGTTAAGCGCACAGACTTGCCTAAAGGGGAAGTGCTGACGGCCGGTCCTTATCTAAACATAAAAATAGATGTGGCTAGGTTGGCCGAACGACTCTACGCACAGGTCCTGCAAGAGCGAGAAAAGTATGGTACCAACACCGAGAACCAGGGCAAACGGATAATGGTCGAATTCAGTTGCCCCAATACCAATAAACCCCTCCATTTAGGACACTTGCGTAATGATGCCCTCGGCGAGAGTGTGAGTGCCATCTTGAAAGCCAGTGGTGCCGAGGTTTACAAAGTCTCTCTTATTAACAATCGAGGGGTGCATATCTGTAAATCAATGTTGGCTTACCAGAAGTTTGGCAATAATGAGACCCCGGAGAGCTCAGGGTTAAAAGGCGACCATCTAGTAGGGAAGTACTACGTCCGTTTTTCCCAATGGGAGAAGGAGGATGCCAATGCAATCCTTGAGGCGCAAGAGATGCTCCGCAAGTGGGAAGAGGGAGATAGCGAAGTTATCGAGTTGTGGGAGAAAATGAACAGGTGGACTCTAGAGGGACTGGATCAAACCTACGCAAAGACAGGCGTCTCCTTTGACCGGTACTACTACGAGAGCGACACCTACCTCCTCGGGCGGGAAGCTGTCCTCAAAGGGGTAGAAGAGGGGGTCTTTTACAAAGAAGAGGATGGGTCTATCTGGATTGACCTGAGTGCGATAAAGCTCGATAAAAAAGTGCTTCTAAGAAGCGATGGCACCAGTCTCTATTTAACCCAAGATATTGGTACTGCTATTTCCAGACACGCCGACTGGCCTTTCGATAGCTTGATTTATGTGGTTGCCAGTGAGCAGAAATACCATTTTAAAGTCTTGTTTCATGTGTTGGAACGCTTAGGATACACTTGGGCGAAAGATTTACACCACCTCTCCTATGGGATGGTGAATCTGCCCGATGGCAAAATGAAGAGCCGTGAAGGGACGGTAGTGGATGCCGACAATCTATTTGAACAACTAACCGAGTTAGCTAAAAACGAGATTAAAACCAAAGAGCGAGAATCGGCTGTAGACGATGTGCAAAAGACCAGTGAGGCAGTCGCTTTGGGGGCGCTTAACTACTACCTTTTACAGACAACCCCAACCAAAGATATGGTGTTCAACCCGGCTGAATCGATCTCGTTTAACGGCAATACGGGTCCTTATCTGCAATATATGGGGGCGCGTATCAGTTCAATG
>JBAYSE010000003.1:0-27179 GCA_041676265.1 Sphaerochaetaceae bacterium | reverse complement strand
GCAAATTGTAACCTTAACAGAAGGCGAACGGGTTACGATAGTGAGTAAACAAAACCCAAAATTGAAAACAACAATTGAAAGACTTCAAGCTTGTGTGATTCCTGCTAGTTTTGGCGAATATTTATATATAAATGAGGCTGGACGCCATGCTATGGTTGTAATTTTACGCCTTAAGAAGGGGTAAATAGATAAAATTTGTTATTTTACCTGTTGTAAACGGGTAGATAAACGAGGAGGACTTTATGAAGAAAGTAATGCGGGTATTTTTTGTTCTAGCAGTGTTGGTGCTCGTGGGAGCTCAAATCTTTGCGGCAGCACAGAGGGAAACGGGGAAGCCAAAAGTGGCTGGGGTTGTTTTCCAAGAGGACCAGTTCATGATGCTCTTGCAAAGTGGTTACAGAGATGCTGCCGAAAAGGCCGGTTTTGAGTTCTATCCTGGAAACACCAATGGAGACGCTGCGAAAGAGGCAGAGTATTTGAATACCTATGTAACCCAGGGTTATAAAGGGGTAGCAATTTCTCCCATTAGTGAAGAAGCTTCTTTGAAGGTTTTGACCGATGCAGCCAACAAGGGGCTCTTGATTGGTATTTCCAACCATGAATTCAATCTCCCTTTCTTAACAGGTGCGTTCACATCCGATAACTATAGCTTAGGATCGACTGTTGGGCAGGCAGCTGCAAAATACATCCAAGAGAAAATGGGTGGAAAAGCAAATATCGCTATTGTACAATTTAGGACGCTACTTCCTGAGCAGTCTGGTGCCCGTAGCAGAGGTTTCTTGGACCAAGTTACAAAACTCCCCGGAGTTAAAATTGTCACCGACCAAGATGCTTGGCTCCAAGACAAGGCCATCACCATTGCTGGCGATATCATTACTGCAAACAAAGATGTCAACCTAATCTTCTCCGCAAACGAGGGAGGGACAATTGGTTCCACTATGGCCGTTAAAAACGCCGGTAAAGCGGGAGATATTGTGGTATTCGGATTTGATGGCAGTGAGCAGATGGTTCAACTTCTCAAAGATCCTGCTAATATTTTGCAAGCAGCCATTGCACAAGATCCTTACAGCATTGGAATCCAAACCATGGAATCAGTCATTAAGGCAGTCAATGGCGAAGATTATAGTGCCACTAAGGGGAAATCTTTCATTGTTCCCGGAATTCTTTTAGAGCGGGCTAACACCGCTGGTCTAGATGCGTTCTTGGAAGATTTAAAATCGAAAATGTAAGCTTTAATCTTCCAGGTTTCGTTAAAAACAGTTTCATAAAGGTGAAGCTTAGGGTATCCTGAGCTTCACCGCTCCTATGTAAAGGAATTAAAAATTGAGGTCCAAATGAGTGTACTGCGTGCTAGTAATATAACTAAAAAATTCCCCGGCACAGTTGCTTTAGATGATGTCTCCATTGAGTTTAAAAGTGGAAAAGTCAACGCCTTAGTGGGTAAAAACGGCTCAGGTAAGACAACCTTGATGAAGGTGATCAACGGAGCTTATGGGGACTACAGTGGTAAACTTTTTATTGATGATGAAGAGTTTAGCTTTACCCACCCCAAACAAGCCTATGAGGCGGGCATTGCTACTGTTTATCAAGAGATGAGCCTAATTCCCGGCCTGTCGGTTGCCGAGAACATTCTACTGGGTCGTTACAAAAAAAATGGCCCTTTTATTGACTGGAAAGAGACTTATCAAGAGGCTCAAGACATTCTCGATGATATGGGGGTCAATTTGCCGGTTAAAGCGATGGTCGCCCACCTATCGGTTTGGCAGCACCAAGTCATAGAGATAGCCAAAGCTATGAGTGTGAATCCCAAGGTTCTAATCCTAGATGAGCCAACTTCCGCTTTAGCTCAAAGTGAGACACAGATGCTCTTTGCTCTTATCCGCCGGCTAATCAAAAAAGATGTTATAGTTATCTATATTTCTCACCGTTTGCAGGAGCTGTGGGAAATAGCCGACACTTGTGCCGTCTTAAGAGATGGCAGACATGTAGGAACGATAGAGATGAAGGGGGCTAAACATGCCGACTTGCTCTCTTTAATGTTTGGTGACTTAAAGTTAAAAAGGAGACCAGAGGATATCGTCGCTCAAGAGAAGGTTGTTTTAGAGACAAGGAATTTGAATCGTGAACCCTTCTTTAAAAATATCAATTTCAAACTATACAAAGGAGAAGTCCTCGGGATTGCCGGAATGTTAGGTTCAGGTAGGACTGAGCTTTTAAGGGCAATTTTCGGAGCAGATAGACCCGAATCGGGTTCTATCCTGATTGACGGAAAAGAGATTACCAAACCCTCGCCCGTTTTAATGAAGAAGATGGGGGTAGCTTTTGTCCCCGAAGACCGCAAATACCAAGGCTTGGTACAGATACTCTCTATTAAGAGTAATTTAAACCATGCCAGCCTCGATTTAATTGCAAAGGGGCTCTTTGTTGATTCCAGTAAAGAGGCAGAGTTCTCACGACGACAAATCGAAGATTTAGACATAATTATACCTGGAGAAAACTACCCCATGACTAGCCTGTCGGGGGGGAATCAACAAAAAGTCGTGGTTGGTAAATGGCTCAATATTGAGCCCAGTATAGTAATCTTTGATGAACCCTCTCGGGGAATAGACGTCAATGCTAAGCAGCAGGTTTTCCAGATTATTTGGGACCTTTCTAGGCACGGACTGAGTAGCTTAGTTGTCTCTTCTGAATTAGAGGAACTATTAGAGATTTGTAACCGCATAATAATCATGAAGGACGGAGAGTTCATCGATGAAGTGAACCCCGATACTCTAACTATAAATGAACTATATGGACTATGTATGGGAGGCAATTGATGATAGAAAAAACTCTACCTAAAACTGCTAAGAGGCACACCATTTCTCAGCTTTCGAAAAGATACATGATGGAGATCATCCTTTTAGTTCTAGTTGTAGTACTAATAGTA
This sequence comes from Sphaerochaetaceae bacterium, assembly GCA_041676265.1. Taxonomy (GTDB): domain Bacteria; phylum Spirochaetota; class Spirochaetia; order Sphaerochaetales; family Sphaerochaetaceae; genus DUOJ01. The sequence goes on along the minus strand of JBAYSE010000003.1, from coordinate 24,253 downwards.
ACGGCTCCCGGATTTTTCACTCTCCGGAATATTCTCAATATCTTTAGAAACGTCGCCATTACCGGAGTTATCTCTTTCGCTATGACCATGGTAATCATTGGGGGAGAGATTGATCTTTCAGTTGGTTCTTCAATTGCTCTTTCGGCTGTAATTACCGCTACGGTTACCGGCAAACTCTCCAGTGCAGGACGGATGCCAATGGAAAGTGCCGTATGGATTGGGATGTTGACTGCCATTGTGGTTGGTGCGCTTATTGGTTTAATCAACGGCCTTGTCCGCACTAAGTACAATATCCCCTCATTTATTGCAACATTGGCCATGCTCAATATTTTGTATGGGATATCGGCAATTATCTCGAAAGGCTTTCCTATTACTACCCTTCCGATGTGGTATAACTGGATTGGCGCCGGTCGTTTCTTCAATCTTATACCGGTACCGGCGCTGTGGTTGGCGATTGCCTTCGTTTTTGTCTATATCATCATGAACAAAACCACCCTTGGCAGGGAAATTTATGCCGTTGGCGGGAACCCTGAAGCTGCCCGCCTTTCCGGTATTAATGTCAAATTTGTAAAGATTATTGTTTTAGTAATAGTACAGGTTTTCGCCGCTTTCTCTGGAATTATCTTGTCAGCACAAGTTATGGCGGGTTCTTCCACCTTTGGTCGAGGTTACGAAATGGATGTCATTGCGGCGGTAATTATTGGGGGTACCAGTCTAAGTGGCGGGATCGGAAAAGCTTGGGGAACTCTGATTGGTATCATCTTCATGGGGGTTATTAACAACGGAATGACTCTCTTTGGCGTAGGCGACTTTGAAAAATATGTAGTTAGGGGCTTGCTAATTTTAGGTGCAGTACTCCTTAATACAATACAGGTACAAAGTTTGCAGAAAGTTAAGAAATAGGAGTATATTCAAACATTTTGGACAAATTAGGTTATTTAACGGTTATTACGGAAGAAGGAAGGGTGGAGCTCTCTACAGAGATAGAGCGTTCTATCCTTAATCTTTTAATGGATGCGGGTATCAACGAGATATCAGCCCCTTGTGGGGGCAATGGATTATGTGGCAAGTGTACCATCCAGGTGATAGAAGGGGAGGGTGATCCCTTAAGTAATGATGAGAAGCGCCTTTTGAGCGAGCGACAGATTGAAGAGGGTCTTAGGTTAGCCTGCCGATTAAAACTCTCAGCCGGACAGAAACTTATCATCTCTCTGTTGAATAGTGAAAAAGGGGCTCAGGTAGTCTCCTCTTTCCAGATGGGCGATGCCGAAGTGGCTAAACGGGAGGGCTTTCCCGCTAATAGCTACGGGTGTGCCATAGATATTGGGACAACCACCGTAGTTGTCTATCTCGTCCGTTTAGACACCCAGGAAATTATCGATAACCGCTCCCAAATGAATCCTCAAAGGGCCTTTGGGGGTGATGTAATTAGTCGTATCCAATACAGCGAAGAACATGCCGGTGGTATTCAAACCCTTCAAAGGGCAATCGTTAAACAGCTCTCTTCTATGATAGATGATCTGTTAAAGAGCTACTCTATTGAGAGCTCTGCCCTCCTTGAGATAGTCGTGGTGGGGAATCCCACGATGACCCACCTCCTGGTGGGGGCCAATCCCAGTGGGATTGCCTATGCTCCCTTTAATCCTGCTTTCAAAGAGGCACGGACTGAAGAGGCTCAAGAGATGGGCTTTAACCAACCGGCAAAACTAATTTTACCCGGCTTAGTTTCAGCTTATGTCGGCAGCGATGTTACCGTTGGTCTCTTGGCTACCGGAATAACAGAGCGCTCTGAAAAAGTCCTCTACATCGACATCGGCACCAACGGAGAAATTGCCCTGTGGGATGGTTCTAAACTCTATTGCTGTTCCTCAGCAGCCGGCCCGGCCTTTGAGGGGGCCTCGATTAGACAGGGGTTAGGCGCAATACCGGGGGCTATTGACCGTGTCTGGTTGAACCAGGATGGCTCAATTGACTCCTCTACTATTGGCGGCCAGAAAGCCAAAGGCATCTGTGGCTCAGCTATAATCGATGTCATGGCTTTCCTCTTAGAGACCGATATAGTCGATGAAACTGGGGCTATGGTTGAGGAGCACCCCTTTTTGGTGGAAACTCCACAAGGGCGAGCTTTAAAGATTACCGACGAGGTCTCTTTCACGAATCGCGATGTGCGAGAGGTCCAATTAGCCAAGGCTGCCATTGCAGCGGGTTGCCGAATACTGCTAGATGAGGCTAACTTAGAGGCAGAGGAGTTGGACGCGGTAATCGTTGCCGGAGGATTTGGCTCCTACATTAACACGGTTAATGCGCAGCGTATCGGGCTATTACCGGCGATTGACAATCGCAAGATAATCAGTGCCGGTAATGCAGCGGGAAAGGGGGCTTTAATGGTTTTGATGTTAAGTGGACAGTCAGATAAAGTTGAGGAAATTAGAACTAAAGCCCATTACATAGAGCTCTCATCTTCCTTGGCTTTCCAAGAAGAGTATGTGGAGCAGATGTTTTTTGGGGAGATTTAATGGAGAGTATACCTGTCCACATTCCACAAGGGGTGAAGGATGTAGCAAACCACTACAGTCGCGCCACCGGAATCCCATGCCTCATCCTAGATGTCCATAACGGGAGTCTTGTAGGGCAAAGCCTAGAATTGGATAATCTCTTCCAGAAACTTGATGGGCAGTGGCGTGAGAGGTGCTTTGAAACACATCTCCATAACGCCAATTTAGCCGAACGGTTTGGGGGTTCCTACACCTATTTCACCTTTCTATCGTTGGTTTACTGGGTCTCCCCTGTTATTATGCAGGGGAAGATGGAGTACGCTATTATAGCAGGGCCGGTATTAATCTTCGATATCGAGGAGGTCCTCTCCGATAAACTACTTAACAATGAGAATGTGCGTGAAGAGGCCCAAATTTTACTCAATTCTCTACCGGCTATCGATGTTTCGCGTGTTCATAACCTCTCTGAGGTTTTAAGAATGTGCGCCGGTTGGGCTTCGGGTTATTCAAAGTATCTAATGGTTGAAAACAGAGAGGCGTTACTGACCCAATCTTTCCTTTCTGAGCAGATTCAGAGCCTGAAAGACGGTGGACAAAGGGGGGTGCAAACTTACCCCTTTGAGAAGGAGATGCAATTACAAGAGGCTATCAGTTGGGGAGACCGTCGCGGTGCTCAGCGGGTTATGAATGAACTTTTAGGGCTAATCTATTTCACAACCGGAGCCAGTATTGACCGTATTAATTTTAGAGTTATGGAACTCATAGCACTCCTCAGTCGGGCCGCCGTACAGGGGGGCGCCCCCGAGGAAGAGATTTTAGAGATGAGCTACCGCTTTCAGCGTGAGATTGTCCACTACACCACCATTGAGGGGATGAGCACCTGGCTCTCCAAAGTTCTCCACCAGTTCACCGATTTAGTCTTCGCCGCTAAAGACGATGAGTATGGTTCGCTAATAGCCCACTCTATTAGGTTTATTCGCCAAAACTACCGGGAGAAGCTTACGTTGGAAGAAACAGCCCGTGAAGTGGGACTAAGCCCCAACTATTTCAGTCGCATCTTCAACGAAAAAATGAAAATATCTTTCTCATCTTATGTGAACCGTTTAAGGGTGGAGCAGGCGGAGAGGCTCTTACTCAATACCGCCCTCCCCATTGTCGAAATTTCGGGCTTAGTAGGGTTTGAAGAGCAGAGCTACTTCTCAAAAGTGTTCAAGAGTTTTACGCAACTTTCGCCCGGGCAATACCGTAAAAGAGCGGGACGCTACCCATTTGAAAACCACGAAATACACGGTTAGTAGAAAATTATCAGAATCGTAAGATTTTGTAAAAAATAATAAAATAGTTACAGATTTATCGAATTTGTCAAGTTATCTTAATCATAATGGTTACAAGGGAAGTGAGGTGTGAACCCTCCACGAGCCCGTCACTGTAAACACGGACAAACTTGCAAGGTACCACTGGGAAACCGGGAAGGTGCGAGGGAGGGTGAGGTGTGAGTCAGGAAACCTTGGCTATTAAAAAAAATTGCTTCGTGGATCAAGCTTAAAAAAACATAATCCAAAAGTGGAGGGATTTTATGGCTGACATGAATGCGATTTCGGAATTCTTGCAAAAAGGAAGGGCTAAAGAGGTTAGAGAGCTCACCCAACAGGCTGTCGATGAAGGCATGGGGGCAGAAGAGATTTTAGATCAAGGGCTGCTAGCCGGTATGAACGTGGTTGGAATAAAATTCAAAAACAACGAAATTTTTGTCCCTGAAGTTTTAATTGCCGCTCGTGCAATGAACGCCGGTATGGAGGTCCTCCAACCCTTATTGATTGCAGGAAACACCAAAACTAGAGGCACTGTAGTGATTGGTACAGTTAAAGGGGACCTACACGATATCGGTAAGAACCTGGTTGGTATGATGATGAAAGGCAAAGGTCTCACAGTTATTGACCTAGGCACCGATGTTGCTCCTGAGCGCTTTGTTGAAGAAGCCGTCTCTAATAACGCTGATATCATAGCCTGTTCTGCCTTGTTGACTACTACCATGAAAGAGATGGGCAATGTCGTTAACGCTGTTAAAGAGGCTAGTATTAGAGACAAAGTAAAAATCATGATTGGCGGGGCGCCGGTTACCGACTCTTTCAGAGAGACAATTGGAGCCGACCATTACACCCCGGACGCAGCGACTGCCGCTGAAGTAGCCCTAGGGATTTGTCAAAATATTTAAATGTAAGTAGGAGTTTGCATGACTGGAAAAGAGCGGGTATTACGTACAATTGAGGGATTAAAGACCGATAAGTTACCTTGGGTGCCTTTTGCCGGCGTCCATGCCGGTAAATTGGTAGGCTACGGGGCAAAGAAGGTTTCCACAGAGCTAGAGGCACTGGTAGAAGCACTTTTAGAGGTGAACCGCCTCTACCACCCCGATGGGCAACCTGTAATGTTTGACCTGCAAATTGAGGCAGAGCTTTTAGGCTGTGAAATGGTCTGGTCAGACGACGGTCCCCCCAGTGTTGCGAGCCACCCGCTCTCGGCTACAACCGATATTCCTACGAAAATTCCACAGCGCGATGAGGGGCGTCTAAAACTTCACCTCGATGCCATCAAGCAGTTGAAACCCCTTATTGGGGAGACAACTGCTCTCTATGGCCTCTGTTGTGGACCCTTCACTCTGGCTTCTCACCTGAGGGGCACTGAGATTTTTATGGATATGATACTCAACCCAGAGTATGTCCATGCACTCCTTAATTACACCACAGAGGTGGCTCAAGCTGTCTCTCTTTACCTAGTTGAAGCCGGTGTCGATATTGTGGCCGTTGTTGACCCTTTAATATCGCAAATATCACCAGACCATTTTAGGGAATTCATGACTGTCCCCTTCACCCGGCTTTTCGAGCATATAAGGGAGAAGCGAGCCCTCTCATCGTTCTTCGTTTGTGGGAACGCCACCCAAAATATTGAACCGATGTGCCACACCAAATGTGACAGTCTGTCGGTCGATGAAAATGTCGATTTGGCGGCCGCCAAAGAGATAACCGACCGTTTTAATATTACGATTGGTGGAAATATTCCCTTAACTTCGGTGATGCTGTTTGGTAATCAGCAAGACAACATGAAGTGTGTTGTCGATTTAATAGACTCTTTAACCCCCGGCCGCTTTATAGTTGCCCCCGGGTGTGATATGCCGTACGACACGCCGCTAGAGAACGTAATTGCCGTTGAGCACGCCGCGCATGAGACAGATGCAACGCGTAAAATGGTGGAAAATTACGAGGGAGCAGAGATTGAGTTCATTGGCGAATTGCCCGATTACCACCACTTAGAGCGCCCCCTCGTTGAGGTTTTCACTTTAGACTCAGCCACTTGTGCCGCTTGTACTTACATGTGGGCGGCTGCCCAGGATGCAGTTAAATCGATAAAAAGTGAGGTCGATTTAATTGAGTATAAGTATACCGACCCCCAGAATATTGCCCGGTGTCGGGAAGTGGGAGTGAAGCAGTTACCCAGTATCTACATTAATGGTGAATTGGCTTACTCCTCAATTATTCCTAGTCGCGAAGAGCTCATTGAACGCATATTAGAGGCTAAGTAATGGCAATTCCCCTCTACCTTTTTACCGGGTTTCTGGGCTCGGGGAAGACCTCCGTCATTAATAGCCTTTTGGGGCATTTAAATGCTAAAAAAATCGGACTAATCCTCAACGATTTTGGCTCTATTACCGTCGATAGTGCCTTAGTTGAGGGTGCTGGAGAGATAATCGCCACTACCAGCCTGTCAGGTGGACAAATCTTTTGTAGTTGTCTCTCGGGTTCGTTTGTCGATGCCGTTGAGAAAATGGCTAATATGGACCTCGATGCGATTATTGTGGAAGCCTCGGGATTGGCTAAACCGGCCCCTCTATTAGAAATTATTGCTATTATACAGCAGCGTAGCGCCTATAAAATTGCTTACAGCGGTATGATCTGTGTTATTGATGCCGAACGCTATCCAATTCTCAGCCAATCTCTTAAGACATTGGAAGAACAAGTTGTCTTTAGCGATTGGTTTATTGTCAATAAAACAGACCTTGTGGACGCAGATGAGTTAGCCACCCTAGATCAAACTATTAAGGGCCTTAGGCCTTTAGCACCCCTTTTTATGACCACTTATGGTCAAATCTCACCAGAGATGTTAGCCCTCATGGAGGGCCCTCAAGACACTGTGGCCATCGAGAGCATAGACGCTTCGAATTACAGTGGATGGGGGGTCTATGGCAGACCTAAAAATTGTGTGTTTCTCCCCCGGTATCCTTTTGATGTAGCCCACTTAAAGGAGTTCTTGGAGAAGATTTCAACTCAACTATTCCGGATGAAGGGTTTTATCCCGACAGAGGAGGGGAAGGCTCTCTTGGTAGATGCCGTCGGGCCTCATATCAAGGTCAGTGAAGTAAAAATGCCCCCCACGTTGGAACCGGGGGTGATGTGTATCTACGCCGCTAATGTGGCTACTGTTGATCTTATAAACAAAGAGTGGCAGGCCTCTGCGTTTTCCTGTTACGAAACTCCATGATTGTGAGGAAGTGATGAATATCATACTCAAACCAAATTTTGACCCCTTATTTAGTCAGTATCAAAAGGCTATCCGCTTTGATAACATTGATGATGCTCAAGAAGATGCCACCTTGCTCTTTAATACGGCAGTTCAAAAACTTAAGCCCAAAGTGATGCTTAAAGAGCTCTTTATAGATGGTCACTCCACAAAAGATGGTCTGCCCACAGTCACTATTGAGTCGCTTGAATTCACGGGAAAGGCTTTACGCGTTCTCAATGATGTTCACCGGGTTTTTGTTTATATTGCCACCTGTGGTAACGAGATGGAAGATTTTGACATCTACTCGCTAGATATGCTAGCCCCCTATTGGCTCGATATCGTCAAAAGCCAGGCTTTAGGTGTTGCTAGGCGCGAGATGCTGGCTTACGTCCGTGATGCGTGGCAAGTTAAACGGCCCCTTAGTGTGAACCCTGGTTCCGGTAATGTCGACATCTGGCCTATAGAACAGATGCAAGACCTCTTTAAACTCTTAGGGGGGGGTGGTGAAATCGGCGTGAGCTTAAATGGGAGCTCCCTGATGACCCCCAATAAGAGTATAGCCGGTCTACTGTTTACCTCTGCTGAGAGCGACTGGGAGAGCTGCGCCCACTGTGAGCGTGAAAGGTGTCCCAGCAGGCGCGTCCCCTTTAAAGAGAAGATGTAAACTATTTCCCTCCCCCTGTAGAGTTGCAAGAATAGATTATTATGCTATTGTGAAACTATTGTTGTAACTAAAGGAGGAAGGGCTATGCCTAAAAAATGGAGAGTCGCCGGTATCAATTTTGCCCATATGCATATGGGAGACAATTTAAGGATGGTCTATGAGCATCCCAATGCCGAGATTGTGGCAATAGCGGATGAAAACAGGGAGAGCATGCGGGATGCCATTAAAGCATTCTCACTCCAAGACGAACAAGTCTTCAGCGATTATAAAGAGTGTCTTGAGAAAAGCCGCCCCGATATCGTCATCCTTTGCCCCCCGACTGCAGAGCACGCGGAGTGGGTCGAAAAAGTGGCCGTTTACCCCGTTCACATAATTCTTGAAAAGCCTTTTGCCGCATCTTTAGAAGAGGCGGATCGTATTCTAAAGGCGATGCAACGCCACAATAAAAGATTATTGGTCAACTGGCCCTTGGCATGGGTGGCGCCCCACGTAACAGCTAAAAAAGTGATAGACGAAGGGGTCATTGGCGAGGTACGGGAAGTGCGCTTCTATGATGGCAACCGAGGCCCCTTATGGCACCGCGGTGATAAGGTAGAGACAACTCAAGAAGAGGTTGATAGAGAAAAACCGCATTCGTGGTTCTATAAAAAAGCGGCGGGAGGTGGTTCGCTCCTCGATTACCTGGGGTACGGGGCCACTTTAGGTACCTGGTACCATAATGAGAAAAAACCTTTAGAGGTTGTCACCGTAATGGATGAGCCGTCCAATTTAGAGGTTGACGAGCACAGTATCACCATCCTCCGCTACTCTACGGGACTCTCCAAAATGGAGACGCGCTGGGGGACTTTTAGTGACCCCTGGATTCATCAGCCCCAGCCTAAATGTGGTTTTGTAATCGTGGGAAGCGAGGGGACTATTAGTAGCTACGATTACGAGGCTACGATTGTTGTACAAAATAGAAAACATCCCGAAGGGGTAGTTATTGATTCAGTTGAACTAAAAACGCCTAACCGGAATCCGGTTGAGTATCTCATCGATTGTATTGAGCACAATAAAGCGATTAGCGGGCCGGTGAGCCCCGCGATTAGCCGTATAGGGCAAGTCATTGTGGATGCTGCTTATGAGAGTGGAAAGACTAAGCGTCGCGTAAGCCTAGAGAACTTTAAATGGTAGGAGAGAGCATGTCAAAAGAAGAGAACGGTAAAAGTTACGGATTGGCGGAGCGCTCAGCCAAAGATTTAGTGACTGCGCCCAATTTGCCCTACGAGGTGCGCGATCCGCAGAGTTATAGCCCCAAGATTGCCCTAGTGGGGTGCGGTGGGATTACAGAGCAGCATTTGACGGCTTACAAGAGGGCGGGTTATAAAGTGGTGGCTCTTTGTGATGTAAATATAGAGGCCGCGCAAAAAGCTAAGGAGCTGTATTACCCCACGGCCCTAGTGTATACCAATTACAAAGATGTTTTAAAACTCGATGATGTTGAGGTCATCGATTTTGCAACCCATCCCGATGTCCGTTATAAAATGATGCAGGCGGCGGTAAAGGCTAAAAAGCACATCCTCAGTCAAAAACCATTTGTAACAGATTTAGATAAGGGGGAGCGCCTAGTTGAAGCGGCTGAGAAGCAGGGGGTAAAAATAGCTGTTAACCAAAATGGGCGGTGGGCCCCCCATTTCTCCTATATGCGACAAGCCATCGCGAAAGGGTTAATTGGAGAAGTGGCTGCTGTGCATATGGGTATCAGTTGGAACCATAACTGGATAAAGGGGACCCCTTTCGAAAAAATTCACAATCTGGTTTTGTTTGACTTTGGTATTCACTGGTTTGACATATTGGCCACCTTTATGAAGGGCAAGACAATCGATGAAGTCTATGCTGTAACGGCTAATTTCCCTCAGCAAACTGTAAAGCCACCCATGTTGGCACAGGTAATGGTCTCTGGTAGTGATGGGGTGGGTAGTATCACTTTCGATGCTGATACCCTTTATGGGGAAGAGGACCGTACTACGGTAATCGGACGAAACGGCACAATTAAGAGTTTTGGGGTTGATTTGAATGCACAAGAGGTCAATCTCTACACCTCAGAGGGACTATCTATTGCGCCTCTTAAAGGGACTTGGTTCCCCGACGGATTTCACGGGACGATGGCCGAGCTACTGTTTGCCATAGAAGAAAACCGCGAACCGGATAATAGTGGCAGAGACAATTTAGCGAGCCTTGCTTTATGCTTTGCTGCTATGGAGAGTGTCCGTCAAAGAAGACCCATTAAACCTGGGAAAGCGCGGCGATACGCAGAAGACTAGGGGGGTAGTTTTTCTTGACAGTCTTATTTTAAGGGTTATAATAAGTGGAGAACAGCTTAGGAGGGGGTAGAGATAAAAAGGGTTGTTGGAATCGACATTGGGGGGACAAATATTGCCATTGGGCTCTTTACCCCAGAAGGCAAAATTCTAAAGTCTACAACCATTGCTACCAACGCTTTAGCCCCGTTTGAGGAGGTGAAAGGGGAGATTTTTACCGTAATCGACCGCTTTTTAGAGGCAAAGGCAATACTGCTGGGAATTGGTATCGGTTGTACAGGGCCGTTGGATACCGCCAGAGGTGTTATCCGTAATCCCTATACACTTCCCGGCTGGGGGACGGTGAGTATTTGCGCTATTTTCCAAAGGAGATACAACTGTACTGTGCAACTAGAAAATGACGCCGACTGTGCATTGTTAGGCGAGATTTTTGCACGACGGAATGTGTATAATATTCGCAATGCCATAATGTTGACCTTTGGTACCGGGGTTGGCGGAGCAGTTTTGCTCAATGGAAAACTCTTTAAGAGTGAAACCTTTGGACACCCCGAGTTTGGTCATATAATCGTAGCACCGGGTGAGGGTGAGTGTTATTGTGGCAGAAGTGGCTGTTTGGAGAGCGTTGCTTCTGGCTCGGCCCTTTCTAAGGGGGCTAAAGAGCTGGGGTATCGTAATTTTTATGATTTGGTTGAAAAAGGAGGATTACTAACTGAAGGGCGGGCTTTAGTTGAACGGTGGTCTGAATACGTTGGCCGGGCTCTATGGACTTTCGCCCATATTTTTGCCCCCTCTCTGATTATTTTCACAGGGGGAGTGGTTGAAAGCCTGTTCAGTATAACCAGAACAAAAATAATCGAGAGTTTGGAAGAGGGGCGCTTCTTTGGCGATTTTACCTTAGAACAATCTGTTTTAGGTCTAGATGCCGGAATGGTAGGGGCGGCTACGTTAATCCTCTCTGAGTTAATAGACAACGATTGACAGTTGGTCGATCTAATTAAAGGAGGTCTGTATGACTAAAAGATTACTGTTAGCATTTACTCTGATCCTGTTAACCTGTTCAATGGTGTTTGCAGGGGGAGCTGCTGAGAAGAAAGAGGGCTTTGTTGTCGGCATTAGTAACAACTGGGTAGGTAGCGAATGGAGAACCCAGATGGTAGATGAAACCCTAGCCGCCGCTGAAGAGTACAAAGCTGAAGGGATTATCAAAGATGTCATCGTCCAGAGTACAGATGTAAGCCTTGAAGGGCAAATTGACCAGATTAGAAACCTAATGGCTAGAGGGTGTAACATAATTTTGGTTAACCCGGCAGACGCCAGAGCTTTTAACCCGGTTTTTGCAGAAGCTAAAAAACAAGGTGTTACTATCGTTGCCACCGACACGGAAGCGGCCTCTCCCGATGCCATTAACGTCGCAATCAACCAGAAAGCCTGGGCTATGGCTTCTGCGCAATGGCTAGCCGACAAACTCAATCACAAAGGAAACGTGGTGGCAATCAATGGTGTAACCGGACACCCGGCTAACACGGCCCGTATTGAAGGCTACCGAGAAGTGTTTGGCAAATACCCCGGCATCAAGATTTTAAACGAAGTTAGCGGAGAGTGGGACAGCGCCATTGGTATGGCCACCATGCAGGATATGTTGGCAACGTTCCCCAACATCGATGGAGTGTGGGTTCAAGACGGGATGAATGAGGGTGTATTTACAGCTATACAAAACTCCGGTCGTACTGATATTCTGAGTGTAGGAGAAGCTAGAGTTGGTTTCATGCGCCGCTGGATGGAGCAGGGATTGGATACGATTGGTGTCGCCAATCCACCGTCATGTATGGTTTCTGCACTACACGTTGCCGTTTTACTTGCACAGGGTAGGGAACTCAAGAGTGGCGTTCTTGAAGGACCTTATGGGAACACAATTTATTTGCCGGTCCCAGTAGTTGTAACTAACGATAACTTCGACAAAGTTTGGGCTGAATACAAAGATCGCCCCGACTACTACGCAGTCGATGGTAAGATCAGCCGAGCAGAAGCGGCTTCTTACTTTAAATAATTGTTAGGTGGAAAGTTAGTATGGTAATTTTCAAAGCTACGGGGGTAAGTAAGCGGTACGGTGAAGTAGTTGCACTCGACGATATGGATTTTTCCTTAGAGGAGAGTGAAATTCACTATCTGGTGGGCACTAATGGGTGTGGGAAAAGCACTTTATGTAAAATTGTAGCCGGTGTAGTCACACCGGATGCAGGAGAGCTTGAGATCTTTGGAGAGGCAGTCTCTGCAATGACCCCAAATGAAGCCAAGAAACGCGGTATCGCCGTAGTCTACCAAGAGCTTAGTTTAATTCCACAACTTTCCATTGAAGAAAACATTATGTTAGGCATTGAACCGAGGGAGAAATCCCTCGGTTTGATTGACCGTCAAACTAATCGGCAAAAAGCTATTGCCGCTCTTCAACCTTTTGAAAAAGTGATCCCTTTAAGTGAAGAATATTTAGGGAAAAGAGTTTCCGATATTCCCATTGATGAGCAACAAATAGTCGAGATTGCCAAGGCTTTAGCCCGTAAACCACGCTTAATCATCTTTGATGAAGCGACGGCTTCTTTGCACAAGCAACAAGTGGAGGTTTTCTTTTCAATCCTTAGGGGGCTCAAAGAGGTGGGCATCTCCACTATAGTTATCTCTCATAAGATGGAGGAGATAACTGAAATCGGGGACCGTGTAACGGTAATTCGTAGCGGCAAGCTGGTAAATACCGTGCAGGTCAAAGATGTTGATGCCGACCAGGTTATCCAAATGATGGTTGGCGACAAAGAGTTACTGGAACGACAAAGAGAAGAGCCAAACTTAAAGGCCACAGAGACTGTGTTAGAGGTTGAAAACCTGAATGGCGAGAAGGTTAAAGGGGTCTCTTTTAGCCTTAAAAGAGGTGAAATACTGGGCCTAGGGGGCTTACAAGGGCAAGGTCAAACCGAGGTACTACTGACTCTCTTTGGGAGTAAGCCGTGTATGGTAGATGCCTTTAAAATAGATGGAGAGGTGGTTGATTTAAGTACCACTACCAAAGCGATGAACCACTCGCTAGCTTACATCTCCGGCGATAGGAAGAAAGCCGGAGTATTTTTAGAGAGGCCTATCTTTGAAAACTTGATTATTAGCTACCTCATTAAGCACAGACGGAAGATTTTCTCTCGAAAAAAGATGCGTCAACAAGTCCTCCCCCTTTTAGCCCAAATTGATACTGTTTTCGGTAAGTTATCGGATACGGCGAATTCTTTGAGTGGAGGAAACCAGCAAAAGATTGTAATAGGGCGCTGGCTGATGACTAATCCAGCTATCCTTTTACTAGATGATTCCACAAAAGGGGTTGATGTGGGGGCTACCAAGGAATTCTATGAAATACTACATACCCTTTGTGATGCTGGAATGAGCGTTATTTGGCACTCAAGTGAAGATTTAGAGTTACTGAATAACACCGATAGGATTTTAGTCTTCGATAATGGCAGAGTGGTGGATGAACTCGAAGGGGAGCGCCTTAATGAGACGGAACTCTATCGGGCAGCCCTCGATACTAAAAAAGCACAAGAAGTGGCGGAGTAAGGGGAGCAAGATGAAGATTAACAAACAGAAAGCTAAAGCCTGGATGCATAGTTTTACCCACAAACCCTACTTTTTAGCCCTTATAATTCTTATTTTCTTTTTTATCCTTTTAGGATTCATCGAGCGCCGATACTACTCACTTTACAACTTAACGACCAAAATTCGCCTTTGGATGCCGCTTCTATTAGTCACATTGGGACAAACTTTTGTTATTTTGGGTGGCGGACTAGATATGTCAGTCAGCACATTGTTGGCCCTTGTTAACGTCATTGTCGTCCAAGTAATGATGAGTTTGGGGGGTGGTCCCTGGCACCAAATTATTGCCATAATTGCGGGACTCACCACGGGGTTGTTTGCCGGATTTTTAAATGGCCTATTAGTGGCTCATCTGCGACTTCCCCCTTTAATCTCCACCTACGGAACACAAATTGTGTGGGGTGGACTTGCCTTACGGATTATGCATCAATCGGGGGGAGAGGTCCCTTTCACTTGGTACAATGTTTACTCGGCCACCATAATTGGCATTCCCTTCTCCCTCATAATATTGGTGCTCTTAATGCTGGGTATCCATTTCCTAAAGAGGACAGGCTATTTAGTTAAACTGAAAGCCTGCGGAGGGAATATCCACGGAGCTTATGAATCGGTGTTGCCGGTAAATGCCCTTCGAGTGAAGAGTTATATGCTGAGTGGGTTATTCACCGCCTTGGCAGCCCTCTGCATTGTTGCCGAAACAGTAACGGGGAATCCCTTGTCAGGTAGTGGCTATGAACTTGAATCAATTAGTGCCGTGGCCTTAGGAGGGACAAGTCTCGCCGGTGGCGCCGGGGGGTTCATTGGAAGTATCTTGGGGGCTATCGTTTTAAAATTAATCAACGATGTCATTTTCTTTGCCGGCCTAGGGGTTAACTACCAAGTATTGGCTCAAGGACTAATAATCATCTTAGCGTTAGCCGTTGGTGGACAATTAACCAAACAGAGTCAGAAAAGAGGGGTTACCATGCTAAGAGGAGGAGGGGAACAATGAAAAATCCATCAATAGTTGCACGCCAAGCTAAAGAGATAATTCAGACCCCTTCAGTGATAGCCCTCCTGCTGTGTATCCTAATCCTCTTCATTGGGAACCTCATTTCACCCGGTTTTGCAAGCATCGGTTTAATCATTAACATCTTAGTTGTCGCCTCATTTGTGGGGCTCGTCTCAGGTGGGCAGTTTTTAATTATATTGGGGGGTGGCAATGGGCTTGACCTCTCGGTCGGTCGATTGGTAACCCTTGGAGCTATTGTAGGGGGGGTAGTCTCACAAAAACAAGACGCCAACCTTATTTTCGCCCTTCTGGCGGTCATAGTAGTCACTTTCGCCTTAGGGTTAGTCAACGGGTTTGGGGTTACTTTCTTCAGGATTCCGCCATTGGTAATGACTATGAGTATGTCGATTGTTATTATCGCTATAATCAGGTTCATTACAGGGGGAATTGGGGTACCGGGTGCTTCTAAACTTCTGCAACGCATTACAGTCGGGAAACTCTTCAACATCCCGGGAATTCTCTATTTTTGGGCATTGTTCGCCATATTTATCCACTTTTTAATCAATAACACCACTTTTGGGATCAAACTATTGGCCACCGGAACAAATGATTATACTGCCAGTTTGGCCGGTGTTAATGTGCCAAGGTTGCGGACTCTCTTATATGGATTCAGCGGTATGATCGCCGGAGTGACCGGGTTTCTCTACTTGGGATACTTGGCGTCAGTCTACAATATCTCTTTAGGTGATAAGTTTACCCTTATCTCTGTAATTGCGGTCGTTGTAGGGGGGACCTCCTTAGGGGGAGGCAAAGGTTCTTATATCGGCGTTGTGATTGGGGCTTTCCTTTTGCAATTAATGGAGAGTTTCTTGGTAACCATTAGGATAGAACAAAGTATGCGACAAATGCTGTTCGGAATTATTCTTTTAGTGATTATCTTCATGTATGGTCGCGGAAGGAAGATGCAAAATTAGATAGGGGGTTAAAAATGGAAAAAACTAAAGTTGCACTGGCGGGTAGTGGGTTTATCTCCCATATCCACATGGAGTCTTACCTCAGATTTGTCCATGAAGCGGAGGTAGTAGCCGTTTACAGCCGCTCTCAAGAGAGTGCGGCCAAGTTTGCCAAACAGTACAATATTCCGGCATTTTATGACGATTACGGTAAAATGCTTAAAGAGTCGGGCTGTGAAGTTGTCGATATCTGCCTACCAAACTTTTTACACCACCAGGCCACCATAATGGCAGCACAACAGAAAAAACATATAATCTTGGAGAAGCCCTTTTGTGTGACTTTGCAGGAAGCCGATGAAATGATTGCTGCCTGTAAAGATTCTGGTGTTCTGTTGATGTACGCCGAAGAGTTAGCCTTCGCCCCGAAATATGAGAGGGTGCGACAACTGGTGACCAAAGAGAACGCTGTGGGAAAAATTTATATGTTGAAGAATGGAGAGAAACACTCGGGCCCCCACAGTGATTGGTTCTACGATGTCACACAGTCCGGAGGGGGCGCACTGATGGATTTAGGGTGCCACGCCATCGCTTGGATGCGCTGGGTTCTGGGGGGTAATCCTAAAATTAAAGCGGTTTCAGCTACTATGCAATCTATTTATCACCATAGGCGCTCCAAAGCTGAAGACAACTCGGTAGTTGTCATTGAGTTTGAAAATGATGTCATTGGTGTAGCCGAAGATAGCTGGGCACGTCATGGTGGTATGGATGACAAAATAGAGATCTACGGAGATGGGGGAGTAGTCTACTCAGACCTTTTCCAAGGAAATTCTTCGCTTACCTATAGTGTTGACGGTTACGGCTATGTCGCCGAGAAAGCAGGCGACTCAAAAGGGTGGAGCTTCACGATGTTTGAAGAGGTTTTCAACCAGGGGTATCCCCACGAACTCATCCACTTTATAGATTGTGTGCGTAATGGAACTAAACCGTTGGTTACCGGCGAAGATGGACGCGCAGTCCTAGAGGTAATCTACGCCGCCTATGAATCGGCAGGGACGGGCAAGAAGGTTTACCTGCCCTTCAATTCTGATGTCGAAGTCCCCATTGACTTGTGGTTGAAAGAGGGGATTAAGCGGAAAAAAGCTAATCTTTAGTCTAGAGCAGGTAGCCGAATCATGGGGATACGGCTACTCTCTTGGAGGCCTCGGTGCCCATAAAAAAAACAATTAGCCAATCTATTTTAAAAAAGAACAATATTGCCCTGGTACTTGAAGAGATTAAGAGGGAGAAGAGTTTATTCAAGACAACCCTCTCCAAACGGTTGCAATTGAGTTTTGCCACCGTATCTACTATCTGTGAAATATTAGAAGCCGATGGCTTTATTAAAATGGAAGAGTACGGGGCTTCTACCGGGGGCCGTAAACCCGTTATTATTAAATTCAACCCCAACTCCCGCTATGTTATCACGATCAATATGAGCTTAAATGGGGCTCTCCATCTGGCCCTTGTTTCACTTAACCATACGGTGAGTCACCAAGTTTGGCTAAAGGATGCCTATAGTGCTTCTAAAGAAGACCTATTTAGCAGGATAGGTGAGGAGATAGCGAAAATTCTGTCTAAACAGAAGGTCCCACTAAAAAGAGTCCTTGGTATAGGAGTCGCTGTCCCGGGTCTCTACGATGAGACAATTGGCGTAATTAAGCATTGTACCAACCCCTTTTTAGCCAACCTACTGATTAAAAGGGAACTTCAAAAAGTAATTAACCTGCCCATCCATATCATGAATGATGCTAATTTGGCCGCTTTCGGGCAGTGGTCACTCCTCAGAGAGGAGTTGTCAGACCTTATTTTCCTCTACTTTTCACAAGGCATCGGCTTAGGGATAATCCAAAATGGGGCCATATTTTTGGGTTCAAGAGGTTATGCCGGAGAACTAGGAGGCATTCGTCTTTCGGTCTTTGGGGATGTTTGTAATTTAGAGGAGTTTTTGAACCTTAATGGGATTGCTTGCAGTTACAAGAACTTTTTAAAAAGCCAGGAACTGCTAACCCCTCAGCAGATTGAAAGGTTACCCCAAGATGAAAGAGAAGCCTTAATAAATCTCCTTGAGGCCAATCTTGCCCAAAAGAGGGCGACTGAAGAGCACTTTATAGAGAAGATGGGGGAACAGTTAGGGTGGGTTATCTCCATCTTAATCGATATCCTTAACCCCTCGGCGGTCTTTATAGGGGGCGATTTAGAGAACCTCGCTCCTTATCTATTGCCCCACGTACAAAGCTATGTTGAAAGGTACTCTTTTACAGTCCGCGACTTCCCAATTCCCATTAAAGTCGCCTCAACGGTTGATTTAATGGTGGTTGGCCAAGAAGAGTTTGTTTTCAAGTCTTGGCTCACCTCAACCTATTCTTTACTGACTTAAAGCACTCTTTTCTACCTTGATGGTGGCCGCAAAAATAGTATTTATGAGGCCTAGTATGCCAGACAAACTGAAGAGGACTTCAATACCGGTCACTTGCCAGAGATAACCACCAAGGAGGGCAATTAAAACGCTAATCAGATGGTTAACCGAGATACCTGTGGTTAGGGTTGCGGTAATCTCTTCTGATGAGGAAGCGATCTCTTTGACGTAAACTGAAGAGGCTAAACTCCCCAACGATATTATTGAGTCGAGAATAAAGTTGATGCAAACGACAATAAAGGCAATATGCATGGGGAAAATTCGGTGACTGAAGCCGTAAAAGAAACAGACAACCATTAAAATGATGGTATCTGTAACCATAATGAATTTGTAACCGAGGAAGTCGATTAGGCGTCCGATAAGGGGAGAGAAAATCATTCCAAAAAGGGCACACAGAGCCAAAAGGAGGGCAATCAAAGAGGTTGAGGCACCATATTGCAAGATAAGGACATAGGGGGCGAAGGTGATGAATATCTGTTTGCGCGCTCCATAAAAGACCTCTAAGCCGTAATATTTGCCAAACTTTCGATTGAAGTAGAGCCGACTGCGCTTAACTACCCGGCCCTCATCATGCAGGGCCATAACGACCAGAAGACTTCCCGTCAGCAGTACGGTAGTGATGAGGAATATTATTTTGTACCCCGTGGCACTCGATGTTCTTATGCCAAGGCGGGGGAAAAGGATAAAAAGGCCGGTGACACCTAAAAATCCCACAATTTTGCCGGTATGATCTATGGCGCTGGTCATTCCCAAGGAGGCTCCCGATTTCCCGCTCTTGGCCAAGTGCATGGAAATCGTATTTTTAACGGGCATCAGGATGTGCTCCCCCAAACTATAAATGACCATGCAAGCTACAACCACGACTTTGCCGGTACCTACTAAAAAGATTCCTAACGCACCAACTAAGGAGATTGCCATCCCGATTTTAAACACCTTTGTCTCGCTGAAGCGGTACATTGTGGCTAAGACGAAGATGAGTAGAAGGCCCGGTAATTCTCTGAAAAACTCAACAATCCCCCGTTCAAACTTGGTAATTCCCACTATTTCAGCTAAAAAGTTTTCCTGGACTCCTTGGTAGAAGCCGTGGGCTAGGCCCACTAGGAGGAGGACGGCAAAGAAACGGGTAGTGCGGGCGGGTTCTTTGTAAATAGAAGCTGTTCTTGTGTTCACGGTGCAATCCTTGGGTGTTTAATTAGTGGTAGCGGATAGTCTGCCAAATTGCGTTATATTTCTCTAAATCTTCACCTAAATCTACCTTCAGTTCATAGTTATCAAGTTCTTCCATGTCGTAGAAAGGCTCTGTTTCACGATAATTGTCGGCTTCGCTGTTTACCGTGGAAGGGTAACGGAACTCATCAAGGAAGAGGGCGTAGATGTCGGGGCGGTGGAAGAAGTTAATAAACTCATGGGCGATGTCGGGGTTAGGGGCATTTTTAAGAATTACCATGGAGTCGATATAGAGCGGACCACCAACTTCAGGCAGGAAGAAATCGATATCTTTCCATTGCTCCTCGGGAACTTCTTCAAAGATATTTTCAGGGTAGGTATGGGAGACCCAATACTCCCCTTGGTTGAAAGCTTTCCCCATGGCCTCCGCATCGAACTTGATAATATTGGGTTTCCACTCGTTATTAATCAGATCGGCAACCGCAGCTAGTTCAGCGGGGTCGGTCGTGTTGACCGAGTAGCCGAGGGTCGCTTGGGCAATTCCCAGCACTTCGTGCATATCGTCTAAGAGTTGCATCTTTCCCGCGAGCTCTTTTTGGCCAAAGATAGTCCAATCGCGGGGATAATTTTTAACTTTCTCAGTATTAACGGCGACACCGGCGGCCCCGATAAAATAGGGGACCGAGTATTTGAAGCCGGGGTCGTATTGCTCAGAGAGTTCTCGCGCTTTCTCTTCAATATATTTTAAGTTAGGGAGTTTACTGTGGTCTAATGGTAAGAGCATATCCTGTTTAATCATGATTGAAGTATAGTCAGCCGAGGGGATGACAATATCGTAACCGCTCCGGCTTGCTTTAAGCTTAGTATAGAGCTCTTCGTTAGAGGCGTAGTTGTCGAGGATTACTTTAACGTTGAACTCTTTCTCAAATCTATCAATTATTTCATCTGGCGTGTAATAGGTCCAATTGAAAAGATAGAGTCGTCTGGAAGAACTTTCGGTGCGTTTAGTTCTGTTACAGGAGAAAAAGAAGAAAATCGAAACAACTGTTCCGATTATTAGGATAGTCTTGAGTATGCGTTTCAGCATGGCGGAACCTCCCAATAATTGGTATTTATAATGCGAGAGGAGTGTACTATAAAAGGGGGCTATGTACTAGCTATAAGGTGACGATTCGTTAATATTTGCCAGTAGAGGTGAATCACATCATCTTTAAGGGAGTGCCACTCAGTCTGGAAGTATAAAAGACGCCAGTCATCATTGAGGATTTTTACCTCTCTCTCTAGAGGCACCCTATTGCCCAAATAGATCCCCCTATAGGCGGGAAAGGGGGCCTCCTCCACTTTACTGTGAGTGTAGGCTTGAACTAAGGCGGTAGCTGCCACCTGCCAAGCCTCCTCTTCACTGGTTAAATAGAGGCTCTTACCAACCTCCGTTAACTTTTCGAAAGAGACTTGAGGCGGCATTTTAGGGAGGAGTATGGTTTCAAAGGGGGCCAAAGGGGTTTTGCTCCAAAGAAGCGGAATTAGGGGAGGCAGGAGTAAATGGGAGACATCTCCATGGGCCTGCCATAATGCACTACGTAACTTGGCAATCTCATCTGATGCCCTTTGTGCAAGGGTGAGGGCCAAGAGGTAAAGAGGTGGGTGCAAAACTCTTTTTTCGTCCATAGAACCCAATCGTAGACAACTTAAATCCAAAATTCAAGCACTACTATTTACATACCCTAAATATTCTGCTATGTTTCCAAGAGTCATAATTTTTAACGTTAAGAACAAGGTGGATATAAAAATGGCACGTAGATGTGAAATCTGTGGAAAAGGAACCATCACAGGAAATATTGTTCCACGCAAAGGTCAAGCCAAGAAGAAAGGTGGAGTTGGTCAACATATTGGAGTTACCAAGAAACGGGTATTTAGACCAAACATTGTCTCAGTTAAATCTCTTATCAACGGCACAACTAGAACAATAAAAGTGTGTACTCGCTGCTTAAGAAGTGGCAGGGTTCATAAGGTGGTTTAATTGTCTTTGACACAACCGGTCTAACCACGAAAGAGCCCTGAGGGGCTCTTTTTTGATAAATACCTAGGAGGGGAGTGTGAATAGAGTAGAGGTACACGCTATCAGTGGCTCGATGATAGTAAAAAAAGGTGGGGTTGATAAACTCCTAAAGATTTGTAGCCAAAGCCAAAATGAGAGTATGGTTTTTGTTATTGCTCCGGTTTGTAACACCCATCTGGAATTAACCGAACTCCTTGAATCTGCCCAGGGGCGTGATGAGCGCTTGTGGGCGATGATGGAGCATAAGACAAATAGCTGGAGCACTCTCATTGAGGAGCTAGTCCCTCCAGCCAACCGTTCTAAGGTGCAGCAAGAGATAAATGAGGGGTTTGCCCAAGTTGAGGCGATTATTAGGGCTATCTGGCTGGTTAACGATATCACAACAGGTTCTCAAAAATTCCTCGATTACATTGTTGGTGGATGGGCCACCTCCCTTTTGAAAGAGACCCTTAAAGGCCATGGCTACCCTTGTTCTAGTGGTGATGTTAACACTTTCCTCGATGAGAAAAATGTAAAAATAGAACCTAAAGCAATCATTTTATTGACCGGTGAATTGCCGCAAAGTGAAAATAGTCCCCTAGACCGCGATAGCGAGTATGCGGCCTCTTTAGTTGGTTCTAAAATTGAGGCTTCCTCAGTTACTTTCTGGAATGACGATAAGCTCGTGAGCACCGCCGATCTAAGCGATGTCCCCAGTGCGACCGTAATCCCTTCAATAACTTTCGCAGAGGCTACTGAACTCTCTTTTTTTGGCTCTTTAGTCATTCGGCCGCAACATATGGTGCCGGTACTAGCGCAAAAAATCCCCCTTTATCTTCGCTCTTTTGCCCATATAGACCATCCGGGAACCTTTGTCGACGATACAGAGGGGGGTAAAAGCAATCTTCCGGTAAAAGGCTTCAGCGTCATCCGTGACATTGCCCTCATAAACGTTGAAGGCGCCGGCATGATAGGCGTTCCCGGTATTGCCCAACGCCTCTTTGGCGCTATGCAAGACTCTGGGATTTCTGTGATTCTCATTAGCCAAGCTTCCAGCGAATATTCGATTTGTTACGCAGTTCCCGCCGAACAAGCAGCTCTGGCCACGGCAGTCGCCCGTAGCACTTTTGCCCCCGAGATTGCCGCGCACCGCGTGCACAGTGTCGAAGCTGAACTCGGCGCGGCCATTTTAGCTGCCGTCGGGAAGAATATGTCGGGTGTCCCCGGCATCAGTGGCACCTTCTTCGGCGCTTTAGGTAAAGCCAACGTCAACGTGAGAGCAATTGCCCAAGGATCTAGTGAGCGCAATATTAGTGTAGTTATTAAAGAAGAGGATGCCCGGAGGGCGCTTCGGGCTCTCCACGCCGCCTTCTTCCTCTCCAACCAAACACTGAGTGTCGGTCTCTTTGGGCCAGGGAATATCGGGGGAACTCTTTTAGATCAAATAGGGGCTCAAGCACTACGCCTCAACCAAGAGTTTGGTGTCGATATCCGCATCAGGGCCATTGCCGACTCGACGAAAATGGTCCTCAACGAGCAAGGGATTGATTTGAAAAACTGGCGAGAATTCTTTGCGAAAAGAAGCGAAACTTTTGATATTGAGAAAATGGTAAAGCATGTAAAAGCCTCCTACTTTCCCCATTCACTCTTAATCGACTGTACCAGTAGTAGTGAACTGCCCCCCTACTATGTTGAGTGGATGAAGATGGGTATCCACGTTATTACCCCTAATAAGCGCGCGGGAACAGCTCCTTGGCAAGATTATGAGAAGTTAATGGAAGCCGGTAGAAAGAATGGCAAACACTTCCTCTATGAGACGACCGTAGGGGCGGGTTTACCTATCATTGGCACCCTTAAGGACCTGATCCAGACCGGTGACAGGGTTATTAGCATTGAGGGGATCGTATCGGGTACTTTAGCCTATCTTTTCAGCACTTACGATGGGACAGTCCCCTTTAGCCACCTAGTGCGGGGAGCTAAAGAGATGGGTTATACCGAACCTGACCCTCGCGATGACCTGTCTGGCATGGACGTTGCCCGTAAGACGATTATCTTAGCCCGTGAGCTGGGTTACAAAGTTGAACTGGAAGATATTGAGGTTGTCTCCTTAGTCCCCAAAAGCCTCGCAGAGGTTCCTCTTGAGGAGTTCTTGGCTAAAATGGACCTAATGGACGCTCCTATTGAGAAGTTGTATCGTGAAGCAGAGCAGGAGGGGAAGCGACTACGTTATGTCGGACGCGTTACAAAAGAGGGCCAATGTAATGTGGAATTAGCCGCCTATGACAAAAACCATCCCTTTGCACAATCGAAAGGAACCGACAATGTTGTGGCGTTCACCACCGAGCGCTACCTTACGCAGCCTCTCGTCATTCAAGGCCCGGGAGCGGGTCCGGAAGTTACCGCCGGTGGGGTTTTTGCCGATCTGTTACGTCTAAGTGCCTTTTTAGGGGCACGGCTCTAAGGGGGTCGCGATGAAATTTGTCAGTACAAGGGGTAAGAGTCCGGCTCTGAGTGCCTCTGAAGCAATCTTACAGGGTTTAGCTCCTGATGGGGGGCTTTATGTTCCCACTGAATTTCCTCAAATTGATCTGCACCACCTGAGTACAACCGGCTCTTACGGAGAGTTTGCCTACGAAGTCCTCGCCCCTTTTTTTGTGGGCGATGAGTTGGAAGGGGAGTTGGCTGAAATCTGTATGGAGGCTTTTAATTTCCCTCTGCCAATCCATTGGCACAACCAGAGAGAGGGAGTTTTAGAGCTCTTTTGGGGACCGACTGCGGCATTTAAGGATTTTGGCGCCCGTTTTCTAGCGATAGCCATGCAGCGGCTTTTGAAGAGAAGAGACCGCCGGTTAACAATTTTAGTCGCAACCAGTGGTGATACCGGTGGCGCGGTAGCCGCTGCTTTCTACAACCGTCCGGGAATTGGGGTAAAAGTCCTCTACCCTTACGGTAAGGTCTCAACGCGTCAAGAGAAGCAACTCACTTGTTGGGGGTCTAACATTGAGTCTT
>JBAYSE010000002.1:0-28599 GCA_041676265.1 Sphaerochaetaceae bacterium | reverse complement strand
TAGCTTTTGCCACTCTTTACTCCCTCAAAGAAGATAATTGGAGGCTACAAGCGGCTCTAAAATGGGCTCTGTAGTGCCTTGACAATCTCAGCTAAGATATCTATAGTCAGACCGTTATTATCTCTTGCTTTAAGGAGTTTTACATGGCAAAAGCACATAGAGGAGCTGGAATTCGTGAACAGCTATTTCAAGGTAGAGGAACTTGCCCTGTCTGTAAACGTACAGGAGTTAAAGTTCTGTATGAACATGAAATAGATGGCAATAGAGCGATGCTTTGCAAACAGTGTAGCGCAAGTATTAAAAAAGCAAAATAAAAGAGCCCCATTGAGGGATACCACTAGTGAGCTTTCTCACTAATTTAACAGGTAAAAGCCTCTTTGTAGTTGGAATTAAAGGGACCTTGATGGCCCCTTTGGTTTGTCGTCTTGCCCAGCTGGGTCTCTCTATAGAGGGGAGCGACACATCAGAGAATTTTGCTACCGAAGAGTTGCTACAAAAGGCGCTTATAAAGTGGCAGGCCTCCTTTGACAAAGACCTTATTCCCCCCGAGTGCTCCCTTTTGATCTACAGTGCCGCCTACCAAGCTAATGAGCAGGTTCAAGAGGCCGCCCGGCGCAATATTGAGCATTACAGTCACCCCGAGTTTATCGCTAAAATCAGTCAAGAGATTGCCAGTTATGGAGTAGCGGGTACCCATGGCAAAACCACAGCAGTTGGGGCTCTCGAGTGGCTACTCAGGCCAATGCATCTAGAGCCATTGTTCATCTACGGCTCTCACTTACAGGGGGAGTATACCCTTGAAGCTCCTCTTGAGCCCAATATGTGCTTTATTGAGGCCTGTGAATATCGTGAACATTTTCTCCTTTACACTCTGCAAGGGGCTCTTTTGACAACCATCGACTGGGACCATCCCGACTATTACGACTCAAAAGAGGCCTCACTTACGGCCTTTAAAGCCTTTGTGGAGCGCCTTCCCTTGGGTGCGCCGTTAGTCTGTGAAGGAGACTCAACAGGTAACCGCCGGTTGCTCTCTTGGGTGCGCCGCAGTCGAGGGGACCTGAAGGTTCTTAGTTACGGAGTAGGAGAAGCTAACGACTATCGGTTGACCTTAATGGAAGGTCAGCGCTATAAAGTGACTAATTTAAGGGGAGAGTTTACCTCCCCCTTCAGTTCAACAGCCCTGACCTTAAATGTAATTGGTAGTGCCCTGCTGGTCTCTTTAATTCTCAATGACAGGTCACAACTGGGTCCCTTGTTAAAGCGGGCAGAGTCGTTCAAAGGGTGTCAAGGTCGCCTAGAGCCCCTTTTCGAAGAGGGGGAGATCCTCTACATAAACGATTACGCCCACCACCCAAGTGAGATTAGAGTCTCATTGGAGACTTTACGCTCGAGTTATCCCGGCAGACGCATTGTTGTAATCTTTTACCCCCATACGGTGAGTCGCACGCAAGCCTTTTTTACCCAATTCGTGGAGGAATTGAGCCGTTGTGATCTCTTAATTCTCCGACCAATCGCCTCTTCTGCCCGCGCTGATGATAAAGGGGCCCTCGTATTGGGGAAAAAATTAGCCACTGCTTTAAAGGCCCCCTTAACGCAGACTAGAGAGGCTACAATTGAATACAGCGCCCGGGCGTTGCGCGGGGGCGACCTCTGCGTTACGATGGGAGCTGGCAACAATTACAAACTTGCCCAAGCAATAGCACACTACAGGAGGAGTCGAAGTGAATAGTATGACGGGGTATGGCTTTAGCGAATACCTATGTGAAGAATACCAATTGGCAGTGGAAATCAAGACCTACAACAACCGTTACCTCGACATCGCCTGTTCTCTGCCACCTCTGTTTAATGCGTTCGAGATGGCCTTGAATGAAAAGATTAAAAGTTCCCTTCAAAGGGGAAGAGTTGAAGTGTATGTCCGCCTCAAGACCCTCAGTAATAATTACGAGATTCGCATCGATGAGGCTGCTTTAAGGGAGTATGTCAAAGCCTTTAAAAAGCTTGAGGCGCTAACAAAAATAAAAAGTAAATTACGTCTAGCTGACCTAATTAAATTAGAGGGACTGCTTGTCCCCGTTTATACAAACGATGCTGCTAAATACAGAGAGGTCCTTTTCTCCTTATTTGAAGAGGCTTTGAGCGAGGTTGCCCTGATGCGCAGCCAAGAGGGGCTCACAGCGCAGCAGGATGTTGTGAATATGGGGAAACGGCTGCTTCAAGGGTTAGAGGTGGTTAAGAGTTTGGCCGGAGAACTTGAAAAGCGTCTGAAAGAGGAACTTTTTTTAAAGATGGAAGAGCTTTTAGGCGATAAGGGTTTTAAAGAAGATAGAATACTGCAAGAGGTTGCCCTTTTAGTCAACAAGGCGACTATTAATGAGGAGATTGTAAGGCTAGAGGCCCACTTAAAGGCCTTGTTTAAGTTAGTTGAAGAAGAGGGGCCTGTGGGCAAAAAACTCGATTTCTTAGCGCAAGAGTTGAACCGAGAGGTTAACACTATTGGCAGTAAAAATATTATCTTAGAGATTTCCCAAGAGATTGTCGCGATGAAAGAAGCGGTCGAGAATATTAGGGAACAGGTGCGTAACGTAGAGTAAGGAGAGGTGTGTGAGAATAGCAATTTCGGGCCAAAGTGGTTGCGGTAATACCACAGTTAGTACTTTAGTATCGCAGATGACCGGTTTCCCGCTAATTAATTTTACTTTTCGCAATCTGGCCGAAGAGCGGGGCATCGATTTTTGGAGTTTCTGTCGCTTGGCTGAAAGTGATGACTCAATCGATTTGGAGCTCGATAGACGCCAAGTAGAGATGGCTATGGCCCAGGAGGATTGTGTGTTAGGTTCAAGGTTGGCTATTTGGGTTTTAAAAGAGGCCGACCTGAAAGTCTACCTCCAAGCTTCTCTGGAGGTGCGGGTAAGTCGGATCCACCAACGGGAGGGGGGAGCTTACCGTGAGCGCCTCGAAGAGACAATAAGGCGTGACAGGGCAGACACCGAGCGGTATCAAAGGATCTACTCAATCGACAACACCGACACCAGCATTGCCGACTTGGTAATTGATACCGATGATTTGCTACCACAAGAGGTTGCCACACTGATTGCCTCTAGGCAAGAAATAAAAAATAACGTAAGATAAGCAGCGCATAAGAGTCTAAGGAGTATTACTTTGAGCATACCGCTAGATGTATTAATTGATAAAGAACACAATGTCTACGAGACTACCTGTGTTGCCATAAGCCTCTCGAATGTTTTAGCCTCCCAGGAGAGCGAAGAGGGGGAAGCCACTGATGAGAAGATTGTTTCAACCGTTATTAATCAAGTGCTAACACAGGAGATTGAGTTTACTACCGAAGATAAGGAGTAACCGCTGATTTTCCTCTTTGGCCCCACCGGGGTAGGTAAAACAGAGCTCCTTGAAGAACTATTTTCAGATGACTACGGGGTAGTGAATGCCGATTCAAAGCAAATTTACCGCTATATGGACGTCGGTTCAGCCAAGCCGTCACCTGAATTACGGGCCAAAATTCCCCACTATTTAATTGACATTTTGGATCCTTGGGAGTCTTTTTCGGTAGGCGAATTTGTTAAATTAGCCGATAAGGCATGTCAAGAACTTAGAGCGCTGAATAAGATTCCTATTATCTGCGGAGGTACCGCTTACTACTTCAAACACTTCTATTACGGGTTACCCACCTCCCCTAAAAGTGACCCAAAGGTACGCAGGAAGGTGGCCGATGAGGTGGCCAAACGGGGTCTGCTGTGGGCTTACGGCCGACTTGCGAAGGTAGACCCCCTTTCAGCTGCAAAAATTCACCCCGCAGACCGCTACCGATTAACACGCGCCCTGGAAGTTTATGAAACCTCGGGTAAACCCCTCTCCGGTTATACTCTCCCTAATAGGGCCCGTGAAGGCGTCAATCCCGTTGTGATTGGCCTCTTTCGCGATAAAGAGGAGTTAGCCCAACGCATACAAGCGCGCGTAGAGCAGATGTTTGAAGAGGGGTTAGTTGCTGAAGTTGAGAAGCTTTTGCAGATGGGGGCTAATGCCGCCTGGCCTGGAATGCAGGGAATTGGGTACAAAGAGTTCTTAAGTGGCTCGCCCGAGCAAGCCAAAGCAGAAATTGTGCGTAATTCAAAGCGCTATGCTAAGCGCCAAATGACCTTCTTCAGATCTTTGGAGGGGGTAAATTGGGTTCATCCTGCCGATAAAAAGAAAATCCTCTCCCTCGTGAATCAAAGCGGCTTATTTTGAACAACTTCAATTTTGTCAATTAAATAGTACCCCTGCTTGTTAATAAAGTGGAACTCGGTGATGAGGAGGCGCTCCTCAATACCCTCCTCTTTTTCAATAGGAGAGAAAAAATGGCTGGTCACCCGGTATGTTAAGGGCCCTATTTGTTCAATAGAGTACTCACCGTTACCCCATAAAAAGGATCCTTCACCTAAAGGGGGGCGCCCTTCGGCTAGCCACTCTTGAGCGTTGATCAGGGGGTTCTTTTGTTCATAGGCCTCTCTGACTTTGGCTATAACAAAGAGGGTGGAACTCTCCTTCTCAAAGGGGTTTTTAACCCCCTTGGCTAAAGCAGCCCCCATCGCCTCCAAATCTAAGGCATCTTGCGCTGCTATGAATTCTTCAATAATCCCCTGGGGGGAGAGATGGGCTGTAGGGGGTGGGGCTAACTGTTTGGTAACAATGGTGGTTAGTGCCGAGAGTAATAAAACTCCTCCAATTATTAGGGTGCTAATCAGGGCACCTCTTTTTCGCCAGAAGAGTTTCCTTTTGACCCGTTTCACTTGCGCCTCTTTAAATGTCTGAACTGCTCGGTTCTCTTCTGGTAGTACCATGTAATCTTCCCATCTAAGAGAGGAGGTTTTTTCCAACCACCACTGTAGGTTCTCCTGTCCGCTATAGGCGGCGGAGACAGTTGTCCTTTGCTCCCCTTCCCCCATGGCAAGAACCTCATCTATCCAAGCCAGCTCGGGTTGTTTAAAAATGAGGGAGAGGGGCAGGTGCCTCCAGCGGTCGAGGCGCACATTTTCAGTTTTGTAAGGGGCAACGGTAGTTAGTGCTAAGTATAAAAATTGGGTGAATTGGTGAACTAAAGCAAAGGGGGCAGTTACCCCCGGTTTCAAATAGAGGTCAAAATGGTCAAACTTTACCTCTAAAGGGGCTGTTTGCAAAAAGAGGAGCGCCAGAGAGTGGGGAAGGATTAAAATTGATTCATCTTGAAGGAAGAAAATCCTCCAAGTTTCAATAATACCACCGGTGAGGGACTTAAAACTGCTCGGCAATAATTGCAAGGCGCGAGCTAGTGAGCGTAAAAGGGGGAGAGCTTTAGCTCTTAACTCAGTGGCTATAGCGTTGAAAGGGATTAGAGCGAGCTTTTCAAAGAGGAGATAACTCTCCCCCTCTATGGTTGCAATCGAGTGGTAATTCCATTGCTCCGCCTGCCCCTCTCTAAAAATATAACCGGACTCTTTCTCGCCGGCTAAAAGATGTTTAGAGAGGCTCTTACCGAGGGGAAACCCCTCCATCTCACGACCTTTAATAGAGAGGACGACACTTCTAAAGGTTTCCACTACTCACCCCCTATTTCACCGCTGAAAAGCCGGTTAAGACGCTCTTCATCCAGCTTTATTGTAATGTTTTTCTCCTGAGTTGGTAAGACTAAACCAGGTTTACCCCCCTTCACGCGCCGTAAATATTTAACTTGGGTGTAATAGAGGTCCCCTTTGGCGCTACTGCGCCCCTTTGAGTAGTACAGTGCCAAATTGGCCGCATCGAGGAGCGTCTCCAATGGAATACTCTTGTTTTTAAGCGATTTGATGAAGACATAGGCGCCACTGTAATGTCGGTTGTGCATCCACCAATCATTGCCTCTCACCCCTTTTCTCAGGAGCTCCTCATTCTCTTTGGCACTTCGTCCCACGAGGAGGGTAAAGATTCCACTCTTAAAACTTAACCCTACACTGCCCTCATTTTTAGTCCCTTTTTTGGTTGCTTTATCAAGGGCTGCTTTGAGAATATGGTCCTCTTGGGTGAGGAGTTTAGTGTAATACGCTTGCCTCTCATCGATCGTCTGCTTCAATGTCTCAATGGCTTGCAGAGTCTGCTCATAGGAGCCTTTACCTTTCGAGTATTTGCGGTAGTAAGCCTCAATGTTCTCCCCCAGAGTAAGTGAGGGGTCGACGCTAATAGTTACTTTGTGCCCTTCCTGAAGGTAATCATCAACCTCTACCCACTCTTCTTGGCCACTCAACTCAACACCGGCTGAGCTTAGAAGGTCTCCACTGTGGCGGTAGGTTGCGTACCCACTAGTGCGCTCTAGTCGCTGTGTGAGGCTATCTAGCTGCCTGTTTAATTGGGCAATCTCTGTACGCCGTAGAGTAGCGATTCTCTGCGTTAAGTGGTCCCTCTCATCCTCAGGGGTAAGGAGGTAACTCTGTTCAATAAATTGGTTAAAAGTGAGAGTGGGTGGGTAGGGGCGCACTGCAAAACTCCCTTTAGATTCCTGCGTAGGTAGGCGAAGAGTCTCCCCGGCAATCTCATTTTGGTGGGGGCGTCTAAAGAGAAGTTCGAGGATTTTCAGATTGGAATCACACACGATAATATTGGCTTTAGGACCACTGTAGAGACGCAAGATAAGATTGTAGTCCAGCTCTCTTTTACGTAAGCCCAGGCGGATAAAACGATCGGCGGGGGCTTGTTCCACAGCGACAATTTTGGCCCCCTCTATGTGGGCACGCCAAAACTGGATAAACCGCTGCAGTTTTTTGGTTTTCTGGTGTTTAATATTTTGTGTACTGCGGTGGATACGGGAAGCAGAGGTGCCCACTTCAACATAGAGTGACCAAAAACGTTCTGTGGGGTGGTAGAGGTCCAACAACAGAGCATTAAACCCAATTTGGTAGCTCTTTTGGATAATACTCCCTTCAAGGGGTAACTCAGTGAGGATTAGGGCAATTTCACGCCAGTTTAGACTCATCTACTTGCCTCGCTTGGTAGGCCTTGGTTACATCCCCTCCCAGATAAAAAGAGCCGGTGCAGAGAATAGCGTTGGTTCTTGTAGTCAAACTGTAGGCCAGGGAGAGCGCCTCACCTGCTTCGGGTTCAAAGAATAGGTTCACCTCAACTTTAAGTTTCTTAGCTTCTTCTTGCAGGAGTTTATAAAGTTTAACAATATCACTTTGCTTAAAAGTTCCCGGCCGGCAGACAATTACATTGGTAAAGAGGGGGAGAAAAAGATGGGCCATGTGGGTGTGGTCCTTACCCTCTAAGGCTCCGAAAATTAGGGTGTTATCCTGTTTGCCGTAGAGCTGTACAAAAGAGTTTAGAAGATGCCTTAAACTCTCCGTCGTGTGAGCCCCGTCAATTACCAAAGGGGGAGGCCCACCCAAAATCTCCATCCTTCCCGGAAGTTTAGCCTCCATAATAGCCTTTTCGGTTAGAGTGGGTTGGTAGAGGCCTAACTCTTTAAGGACTAAGAGGGCTAAGGCACTATTTTCAGCTTGGGCTTCACCGCGCATTTGTAGAAGAAGATTGGTCTCATCACCGGTGATCCAAGTGATTTTTACCACCTCGCCTTCATTTGTCGTTTTAGTTGCCAGAGATTCAACGGCCGCTTCGAGGTCCCAAAGGTGTGCATTTTTTGCTGCGGCCTCTTTTAGTAAAACCTCGCGCACACGGTAATTTTGTCGAGAGATAAAGACCGGGGTATTTTCTTTGATTATCTTGGCTTTCTCGGTGGCAATTAAACTTAGGGTATGGCCAAGAATAGCGGTATGCTCCAGCTCAATGGGGGTAATTACACACCCTTGGGGGAGGAGGGTATTGGTTGCGTCAAGGCGACCCCCTAAGCCGGTTTCGATTACGGCCCAAGCGCAATTAGTCGCTTTAAAGAGAAGGTAGGCATAGGCTGTGTAGAGCTCAAAAGTGGTCGGTTCGCTTACCCCTGACGCATCACTGAAGGAGAAGTTTGCCAGCATTTCAACTAAGCTATTGGCAACGGCAACAAGTTCTTCTTCACTGAAAAAAGTGCCACTTAAAGTGAAGCGTTCACGGTAATCTATTAAGTGAGGAGAGCTATAGAGACCTGTCTTGTACCCTAGGGCGGTTAATCCTTGGGCTAAAAATATGGCTGTGGAACCTTTCCCCTTAGAGCCGGCTAAGTGGATGGTTTTGTAAGATTTCTCGGGATTTCCTAGATGCTTAAGAAGTTTTTCCATGCGGTCCAAGCGGTATTCACGAGGGGTGTAGTGGCTATTTTTACGTTCTAGGTTGGTAAAAGATTCCATGTAGAGACAAAATTGGTTGAAGTCACTAAATCGCATAGGGCTACTCTATAATAGCCACTGAAGTTGGTCAATCTGTGGCGATTAGTTTACATGTTGACAGATTTCGACATTTTGTAGTCCCCTCCTATTGAGTTTAGCGTCATTAATGATTATTATTACGCTGTACAACTAATTAGAAAGTAGAAGTTTTAGGAGTCAATTAATGGGAAAAACTAAAAAAACTAAAGGAAACCCTTGGGATTTCTTAGAGGAGTACAGAGGGAAACAGTTCAAAGGTGAGTGGCCGACCTTAGTAGAGATGTTTGAAATCACGGTGAGTCGCTACCCTGACAACCGCTGTTTTACTGCTTTTGCGCCAACTGAGTTTACCCTCACCTACAGTGAAGCCCGCGCTAAGATTATCCAAGTGGCCGACTATTTGGTGAGCCAAGGGGTAGGGCCTGAGACCAATGTAGGTCTCACAGGAAAGAACTCCCCTGAATGGGCTGTCGCCTATTTAGCAATTCTCTATGCCGGAGCTACCATAGTTCCCCTCGATTACCAGTTGAGTGACAAAGAGTTACAACATCTGATGAACTTTGCCGGGGTAAAACATTTGTTCATCGACAGTGAGCGCTATGCTGCTATTGATGGGCAAGGTGAGGTGGTGCTTGAACTGAAAATATCGCTTGAAGAGGGGCATCCTGAGTATATTTTTGATAAAAAAGCCCCTAAAGCGCAGAAAAGGGTGGCGGCAAAAGTTGAAGATTTAGCGGCTATTCTCTTCACTAGTGGCACCACAGGAACCCCCAAGGGGGTCATGCTGACCCATTCCAACTTGGTCTCTGATTGCTATTTGGCACAGGCAAATCTAACGGTCTACCCTACCGACGTCTTCTACGCCCTTTTGCCAATCCACCACTCCTACACCATGCTGGCCGTTCTGATTGAAGCAATTTCGGTTGGTTCAGAGATTGTTTTTGGCAAGAAGTTAATTGTCACCCAGATTTTAAAAGAGCTCAAGAAGGGGAATGTCACGATGTTCTTAGCCGTCCCGATGCTCTTTAACAAGATGTTGAAAGGGTTGATGAACGGTATTCGAGAGAAGGGGATTGTGGTCTACGGCCTTATTAAATTCCTGATGTCAGTTAGCGGTCTCATTAAAAAAGTCTTCAAAGTAAACCCCGGACACAAGATGTTTAATGGAATTTTAGCCAAACTCTCTATGGACAAGATTAGAATCTGTATCAGCGGAGGTGGCCCTTTACCGTCAACGACCTTTAAGTTGTTCAACCAGCTAGGCATCGATTTTGTTCAGGGGTATGGATTGACCGAGACGAGTCCCATCATTACTCTAAATCCTGTTGATGCCTACGTTGAAACTTCGGTTGGGAAGATAATACCACAGACTGAGATGAAGATAATTAACCCTGACTCCAGAGGAATTGGGGAGATTGTGGTACGGGGCCCCATGGTTATGCAGGGGTACTACAAGAACCCTGAAGCCACTAAAGAGGTTTTGGATGAAGATGGCTGGCTACATACGGGAGATGCCGGTTACATTAGCCACAATTATGTCTATTTAACAGGCCGGCAGAAATCGCTCATCGTCACCGAGGGGGGCAAGAACGTTTTCCCCGAGGAGATTGAGGATATGTTCCAGCTCTACGATGAGATTGAGCAGATTTGTGTATTGGGGTACCTCAAAGATAAGAAAACTATGGCGGAAGGGATTCGGGCGATTATCTATCCAGGGGACAACTTTAGTGAAGCTCAGAAAACTCTTTACCCTCAAAAAGCAGAGCGGGATAAGGCTATCTACAACCACATGCAAGAGATTATCGACAAGGTTAACAAAGAACTCCTGCCTTACAAACGTATTGAGCGCCTCATTATTGCCAAAGAGCCACTGGAGATGACCAGTACGAAAAAAGTTAAGCGTCACATAGTTGCCTCTATCTACAAGGATTGATAGATTAGGGGTATGAACAGTGCAACTAGAAGTTTTTTACGTAAGAAATCTCATGCGCTAAAACCGGTGGTGATGATTGGTCGTCAAGGCTCTGATGAGCGTATCAGTGAGGCCTTAGATGCGGCCTTGAACTCTCATGAGCTCGTGAAGGTGCGTTTTGTCAACTTTAAGGCCGAGCGGCGCGTCTTAGCACAAGAGTTGGCTTTAAAAGTGGGGGGTGAGTTAGTCGCTGTAATTGGCCATAATGCCGTTGTATTTCGCCAAAATAGAGACCCCTCAAAGAGGGTGGTTTATTTGCCACCCAATTTAGGAGGTTGAAGAGAGATGATACCCCAATTTTCAATTAGTGCAACCGGGAACCTCCTCTTCGGAGAAGGGACTTTTGCAAAGCTCGCCCAGGAGCTACAAGAGAGGGAGTTTTCACGGGTAGCTTTGAGTATTGGTAACGGTATTCTACCCAGTGATGAAGTGCAACAATTTTTAAAAGATTTAAACAAGAGCGCCATATCGTCAACCGTGATAGAGGTCGTAGGTGAGCCTTCGGTTACCTCTATTGATGAGTCTACCCTTAAAGTTAAAGAGGGGGAGTGTGAAGTAATTGTTGGCATCGGAGGGGGAAGTGCCCTCGATACTGCTAAAGCAGTGGCCGTAATGGCTAAACAGGGGGAGCAACTCTCCGTCAAACGCTTTTTAGAGGGAGTCGGTGACCTCACTCCACCGGCAATCAGGTTACCGCTCTACGCCGTGCCTACAACTGCGGGAACCGGCAGTGAAGCGACCAAAAATGCGGTGATATCAGAAGTGGGGCAAGATGGCTTTAAAAAATCACTGAGACACGACAATTACATTCCAGATTTGGTGATTATCGATCCAAAGCTGGCCTTGAGTGCTCCGCGCAGTGTAACGGCGGCTAGTGGATTGGATGCTTTAACCCAACTCTTGGAGGCGTTCACCTCAGTTAAAGCCAATCCCTTCATCGATTCTTTAGCGCTGACGGCTATTGCAATGGTAGGCAATGCGCTCCCTCGCCTTTTAAGCGGCGAAGAAGACTCTCTGGAGCTGCGTGGCGAGATGGCCTATGCTGCTTACATCTCAGGCATGGCCATTGCCAACGCCGGATTGGGTTACGTGCATGGTCTAGCCGGTCCCATGGGCTCTTTACACAATGTTCCCCATGGAGTTGTTTGTGGACTCTTAATGCCGGAGATTAATAAAGCCCTCCTGGCAAAAGGGGAGAAGGGCTCGTTATTTCTGACTAAGATGGAGCGGGTGGCCAGCCTGTGGCGTGTTGCGGGAATCGAAGGGGTGGTTGACCGGCTGGAAGAACTTAAAAAGTTGGCAGCTCTACCGCATTTAGCCTTCTTTGGATTTACCAAAGACGAATTGACGGCTTTGGCTAAACAGAACCTAAAACGCAATTCACCGTTAGAATTAGAGGAAAAGACTGTGGTAGAGATTCTCCACGGCCTCCTTTAATTCACCGGCAAGAAGACCTGCTTGGCTTGGTAGTGGATGTCGAGAGTTCCGCGTCCATTCCGTACCGCTTTAAGTAGGTCTTTTTTAGCAACTACAACCGACCCTGCCACATAACGGATGGGATAATCCTCATAGAGCTCACTTCTGAGGATGGTGGAGGGTCCCATTAATACGACGGGGATACTGCTCGCCCTGAAGCGGCTTAAGACCTCCTCTATGGTGTTGTTTACAATGCTGGTACCGGTAAGGATCAAAAGATCGGCCTTTGCAGTCGCCCAAGGATAGAAGTCATCTGCTTTTCCAATATTGCGTCCCAAATCTAAAGAGCGTACCTCGTAACCGGTCTCTTCTAATTTATTAAAAACGGGTGAGAAGTGACCTATCATTCCAATTTTGGCCCCCACCGGGAGGTCCAAAACCTTGTAAAGATCTTCTCGTCCTGTTGGTAGAGTCGTGGCAAATTTTTGGTTTAGAGCATTAACTAGGGCTACGGCCATTACCCGTGAGAGGTGGTTGTCCTCTGTCTTAATTTTACGTAAGAGTTGCATTGCCCCTCGCCCCTCATAGTCATTCTCATCGGTATTCAAAGAGAAAGCATGCTTAGGGTCAAAGAGAGTAGCACACAGTCCACAACGTCCATCGTTAAGAGTGACTGCGGTATAACCTAAACCTATGGTCACCTCTTCAATAATGGCGTTTTCGGCATCATCGGCAAAAAGTGCGAAAATTTTGTTATTTAGTTCCATAAAGTCCCCCTCTTAAGCCATAGTAGCATTAAAAAGGGGACAAAGCGATAAATATTTATCTGGTTAGTTGTGCTCTAGTTGTAAGGTCTTGGTAGTTGCATCACACACCTCGGTGGGACCGTAGTACTGAATTGCGCCGGGGTAGAGGTATTGGGAGTCAATCGCCCAACTATCGCGATGCTCTGTGAAGTACTTAAAAGGTCCACCGTTGAGGTCTACCAAAGCCTTTTCAATAACCGGTTTCATCTCCCCGTGGCGACTCTCCATATTAAACATCATTGTGATGGGAATCCCCCCTGCTTGCCACTGTTCAGCTACGGCAGTTAGGTTGGTAATTGAAGAGATGTAGCCGGTACAGCCATTAGCAATTAAAAGATAGGCATTATAACCGAGGCTATAGCAGTAGTCGCTATCGAAGTTAGAAGGGAAGGCACAGCGTCCCTCGTAGCCAAAGAAGTGACTCTGTGAGCCAAATTTGCCTTTAAACTCTCCTTTGGCACTCAAAACCGCTAGGCGCTCTTCTACCATTTGAATCAACATCTTCTCCGTCTCAATGAGAGAAACCTGCACATTCCCATGGGGGTCTCTATCTTTAAGAAGTTGCTTCTGAATGAGGTTGGGGAGGGTAGTAAAGGCGTGGGCGCTAATTTCAGTGAGGTGTTCCACAATGAATGCATATTGCTCTTCCCACGTGGTTAACTTCGCGTAGTTAGTAGCTTCCACAGCTAATAAGGTATTTAACTCCCCAATCAACATTTTCATCTCGGGGACAAACTCCACAATACCTTCGGGAATTAAGATTATGCCGAAGTTCATCCCTTTGGCCGCACGTTTAACGATGATAGAGGTGAGGTAGTCGGCTATTTGGCTTAAATCGGTATTGTTGGCCGCCAACTCTTCCCCAATTAGACAAGCGTTAGGTTGCGTCATTAAGGCACACTCCAGGGCGATGTGGCTGGCACTGCGCCCCATCAAGCGGATAAAGTGCCAATATTTTTTGGCACTGTTGGCGTCCCGCATAAGGTTCCCAATCAGTTCACTGTAGGTCTTGGTGGCTGTGTCGAAACCGAAAGAGATCTCAATTTGAGCGTTCTTGAGGTCGCCATCGATCGTTTTAGGGCACCCTACGACGGTGATACCCGCCTTAGTTTTAATAAAGTATTCAGCTAGGATAGCAGCATTGGTGTTCGAATCATCACCCCCAATGATAACCAAGGCGCTGATGTTGTGTTGATGACAGACTTTAGCACAGGTGGCGAATTGCTCCTCAGTCTCTAGCTTGGTCCTGCCACTCCCGATGATATCAAAACCACCGGTGTTGCGGTATTCATCAATAAAATCGGCGGTGATTTCGATGTATTTGTTCTCCAAAATGCCGGAAGGGCCTCCTAAAAAGCCCAATAGCTTTGACTCTTTATTCCCGTTCTTGAGGGCATCAAAGAGGCCACTTATAACGTTGTGCCCACCGGGGGCTTGCCCTCCACTAAGGATAACACCAACATTGATTTTCTCTAAGTTCTTCTGTGTAGTCCCTTTTTGGAAAGTAACACTCTCCATCCCGTAGGTATGGGGAAAGAGGGCTTTAAGTTCCGCCTTGTCGCTCTTTGGTTCCCCTTTGGCCCCCTTAACCATTTCAATTGAGGCAATATTCTCCCTCAGGGTTAACGGCAACTTAGGTTGGTAAGCATAACGTGCCCTTTGCAGTGGTGAGTACTCCATTATCTATCTCCTATTAAACATTTTCTGCCAAAATTATAGGATATTTAAGAGTGTTAGGGCAAGACGCCCCATTGTTGACCACCGGTGATTAGATGGGTATGGTAGAGTCATGAAACTATTTGTGGATGCCGACTCGTGTCCCCGGCGCCTGAGAGCCATTATTTTGAAAGCTGTCGAGAAGCGCTCTGTAGAGGCCCTTTTTGTGGCTGATAGGGTCCTGAATGATGTTGTTGCAGCTCAGAAAGCAGGTCTTGTTGAGATGGCCGTTGTCCCGCCGGGTGAAGATAGCGCCGACGATTTCCTCGTTGAAAAAGCCTATAATGGTTCGATAGCCATTACCCGCGATATCCCGCTGGCTAATCGGCTTACCAAAAAAGGGGTGACCGTGCTCGACGACCGAGGAGGGGTTTTTACCGCCGCCAACATTGGCGAGCGTCTCAGCATGCGCAATTTGATGGGCGATTTGAGGGAGGCGGGGCTCTTTGCCGAGCAGACAAAGCCTCTGGGGCACAAAGAGATTCAACTCTTTGCCAATGCTTTAGACAGGGAGCTTACCCAAAAATTAAAGTAAATTTTGGCCTTTGCCTTTATTTAGGTATGAGCGAAAAGTCTATTTTAATAGTAGCGAGAGAGCCTGCCATGGCGCAAACCTTCAGATATTGGTTGCTCTCCTTTTTAAGGCAAAGGGGAGAACTCGATATTGCAACCTTTGCCACATTTCAAAATTTTAAGGAAAAGTATAAAGCTAAAATCTTCTTGATCTTTAGCAGGGAAGAGGGCCTTTTAGTGGAGCAGTTAAGAGGGCAAGGTATTGTAGTCTACCATGATGAGCTTGAAGCCCCTTATAAATCTGGTTGTGTGGCGATGAGTAGGTGTATGCCCTACATCTACGACTATCTAGGGGTAGAAAAACCAGAAGCACTCTCTCTGAGTGAAGAGGCTTACTGCCCGGTGACCAAAAGGGAGCATGATGTTTTAGAATTGCTCGCCCAAGGCCAAACCCTTAAAGAAGTAGCCTATTCAATGGGTATCTCCAAGAATACGGTGGTCAGTCATCAAAGGAGTCTGTATTTGAAAACGGGATGTCGAAATGTAATCCAGCTAGTTTTATACGCAATCCAACAGACTAAAAATCTGCCTGTTTAGCCGCACGGGGGAATGGGATAACGTCCCTAATGTTCTGAATACCGGTAATATACTGGATTGCGCGGTCAAAACCGAGCCCAAAACCACTGTGGGGGACACTTCCATAACGCCTTAAATCGAGGTACCACCAGTAATCTTTAGGGTCTAGGTGCAGCTCTTCCATCCTCGATTGCAACACTTCTAAACGGCTCTCCCTCTCACTGCCTCCAATAATCTCGCCTAGGCGGGGAACTAAAACATCCATAGCCCTAACGGTCTTGCCATCGGGGTTAACCTTCATGTAGAAAGCCTTTATCTCTTTTGGATAGTCGGTCACAATAACAGGTCCTTTATGGACCACTTCAGTTAAAAATCTTTCATGCTCAGTCTGCAAGTCACTCCCCCATTTTACCGGGTAGGCGAATTTAGCGTTGTTTTTGACCAATTCCGTCACTGCATCAGTGTAACTCATCTGAATGAAAGGTGCGTCAATGACTTGCTGTAAAGTCTCACTAACCCCTTTTTCTACCCACTTAGAGAAGAACTCCATATCCTCGGCGCAGTGATGTAAAACATACGAGAAGATATATTTTAAAAACTCTTCGGCTAACGCCATATTCCCCTCAAGGGTACAAAAAGCCATCTCAGGTTCAATCATCCAGAACTCACTTAAGTGACGTTTGGTATTAGAGTTTTCGGCTCTAAAGGTGGGACCAAAAGTGTAGATATTTTTTAAAGCAAGGGCGTAAGATTCCCCTTGAAGTTGCCCACTCACCGTAAGGGCGGCCCTTTGGGCAAAAAAGTCTTTATGGTAGTCAATTTCGCCGTCATCGGTAAGGGGTACGTTCTTTAAATCAAAAGTCGTCACTAGAAATTGCTCTCCAGCCCCTTCGGCATCGCTGGTACTAATAATGGGGGTGTGGATATAGTAGAAATCCCGCTCATTGAAAAAAGAGTGGATTGCATAGGAGACCGCGTGGCGCACCCTAGCGACAGAGCCGATAGTGTTTGTACGGGCTCTTAGGTGGGCAATTTCCCGTAGATACTCCAAGGTGTGCCGTTTTTTCTGGAGTGGATAGGTGTCCACGGGAGCTTCGCCGTGGAGAATAATCGACTCTACTGCCAACTCGACATTCTGCTTCCCTCCTGGAGAAGCGATTAACGACCCCCGGCAAGAGACGGCAGCTCCTGTGGTGATTTTATCGAGCAGGGCTTTGTCTTCAAAAGTATCTAAATCGATGACAGCTTGAAGCCCTTTGAGGGAAGAGCCATCATTT
The DNA here is from genome assembly GCA_041676265.1 of Sphaerochaetaceae bacterium. Lineage (GTDB taxonomy): Bacteria > Spirochaetota > Spirochaetia > Sphaerochaetales > Sphaerochaetaceae > DUOJ01. The sequence goes on along the minus strand of JBAYSE010000002.1, from coordinate 12,017 downwards.
AGGTCTAAAAAACAGACAGTTTTGCTTTCACGTTTGGTTCTAACCCATCCCTCAACGGTAATTACTGCGGAGGATGCACTTCTTTTTAATAGATGCGAAATTCTGTCGTACATTTGATGACTCCTTCTTGGTGAGCCATTATTGTTTGTTGACCCTATTTTGTCAACTCGCTATAGTGGCCTCAATGATACAGATAATCGGGACTAAACAGTGTGTAGAGACAAAGAAAGCAGTCCGCTTTTGCCAAGAGCGTTCGATTGTCTACCAATTTGTTGATCTCAAAAAGGTGAATCTTTCTGAAGGGGAATGGAAGAGCATCTTTTGCCAAATAGACGGCTCTCAGTTAATTGACACCTCTTCATCATACTACCAAAAAGAGGGGTACCAATGGCGCTCTTATGATGCGCAAGAAGAGTTGCGCCTCCATAGTGAACTCTTAAAAACTCCCCTTTTAAGGGCTAAGGGAAAGGTCGTAATCGGTTTTGACCCCCTTTTTTTCAAGCAGAAATGGTAAGCTATTCCGTCTTAGGCAGTGGGTCTTCAGGCAATAGTTACCTCATAGCGCATGCCGGAGAAGCCCTGTTAATCGATTGTGGTTTTTCCTTTAAGGAGATTAAAAAACGGATTGGGGTGGCCGGTTTTGACATCAACAACCTTCAGGGGCTACTTCTAACCCATTTACACCCTGACCATGCTCGGGGGGCCGGAGTTTTTGCCCGGCAGACAGGCAAACCGGTTTTCGTCAATGCAGAGGTCCTCTTAGCACCAGAGTTGGTTGATTTGAGAATTCCGGTTGAAAGTCTAATCCCTTTCAAGGTTGAACAGGGTTTTACCCTTGCTTCTTTTAAGGTTGAGTCCTTTGCCACTATGCACGACAGCCCCCACTCTGTAGGCTTTGCAGTTGAAGTGGCCGGTAAACAGCTAGCAATTTTAACCGATACCGGCACTTTTAATAACCAGATGGTGCAAGTTGCCCAAAAAGCCGATGTCCTCTTCTTGGAAGCCAATTACGACGAGACAATGTTGCTGCAAGGACCCTATCCCCATTTCTTAAAAATGCGTATATTAGGGCAGAAGGGGCATCTCTCTAATGATGAAGCCATCGAACTACTTAACGCACTTAATGGGGGACCCCAGAGGGTCTACTTCTGCCACCTCTCTAAAACCAATAACCACCCCCGAGTTGTCGCAGAGAGTTGTAAAGAGCGATTGCAATGGGTGGGGGAAGTGACCATTTGTCACCACGGAGAACAATACAACGGGACCCTTTAGGGTCAGGGGGATAACATGCGGAAGACTTTGGAGCACTATACTATTAGACATATCCTTGAACGCTCTGCACAGCGATATGCCAGGCGCCTAGCCTTGAGTAGCGTCGGACGCGAAGAGGATTCTCTGACCTACGCAATGTTAAAACGGAGGGTCGATGCCCTCGCTACTTTCCTCGTAAACAAAGGGGTAGAGAAGGGTGAACATATCGTACTGCTGGGAGAGAGCCAAATTACTTGGGCAGTGGCCTACCTGGCAATCGTCTCAGCCGGCTGTGTTGCCCTGCCACTTTTACCCGATTTTTCCCCACGTGAAATAGACCAAATATTTACCCACAGTCGGGTTAAAGTAGCGCTTGTGGCCGCTAAACTCTACGGGAAAATTGGGGATTTTAATGCCAAGGAGGAGAATATCCTCATTAGGCTGGATGACCTATTCTACATTCCCCACTCCGTTGCCAAAGAGTTTAAGAGTGAAAAAGAGTTTAGCGAAGGCCCGGGCATCGATACCGTACGCACCAAAATTGAGCTTCAAAAGGTGACTAAACGGAGTTCCCAGGAAGAGGACTTAGCCTCAATCATCTACACCAGTGGCACGACCGGTGACCCTAAAGGGGTAATGCTGACCAATAAGAATTTGGCAAGCAACGCCGCTGCCTGTGTGCGTCAGTTCTTTAGAGTTAAACAGGGGATGCAGTTTCTCTCTATCCTCCCTTTAGCCCACTCCTATGAGTTCACTTTAGGGTTTCTCTTACCGTTGATTTGTGGTTGTCAAATCCACTACCTGAACCGTCCCCCCTCGGCCAGCGTCCTCCTGCCGGCAATGAAAAGCATTAGACCGCATGTCATACTCTCAGTTCCTCTGTTAATAGAGAAAATCTACAAGAGTTCGGTAGTTACCCAAATAGAGGGGCATAAACGCTTAGCGAAACTCTACAAGAAACCCTTTTACCGAATCTTGATAAACCGTATGGTGGGGCGTAAACTGCGGAAAACCTTTGGTGATAGACTTAAATTTTTCGGTGTCGGTGGCGCCGCCCTCGACCTTGAGTGTGAAAAGTTCCTCAAAGAGGCTAAGTTCCCCTATGCAATTGGGTATGGACTCACCGAAACCTCCCCCCTCTTAGCCGGCGCCGGACCAAAGCAGACTAAGGTGGGGACCATCGGTTTTCCCCTTAAAGGCGTTAGCCTAAAGATCGGAAAAGATGGAGAGATCTTAGCCAAAGGTCCCAATGTTATGAGGGGATATTATAAGCAGTCGGAGCTCACCAAAGAGGCGTTTACAGAAGACGGATGGTTTAAAACCGGTGATTTGGGTGAGATTAAAAAACGGCGGTTAACAATTAAAGGGCGCAGCAAAACCATGATTCTCGGCCCTTCAGGTGAGAATATCTACCCCGAACTGATAGAACAACTCCTCAATAACCAGCCCTATGTCGAAGAGTCATTAGTGGTTGAGGGAGAGGGGGGGCTGGCTGCGATGATTAAACTCAACTTGGAATTAATGGCCGAACACCTTAAGATGTCTTTAACTGATGCTAAGGAGAGTGCCGCCACCTATTTAAATAACCTCCGGAAAGAGGTAAACTGGCAATTGAGCTCTCACAGCCATATTAGAGATATTGCGCTCCAAGAGGAGCCCTTCCAGCGCACCCCGACGCTCAAGATTAAACGTTACCTCTATTCCTTGAAAAAAGGAATTAGAGAACGCTGACAAGATTAATAGTCGCTACATTGCAAAAATTCGAATGGATGGGTAATATTGGGATTAAGATGTTAAAGAGTATAGATGTTAGAATTGAGAGTATTGAACCACTGGAAACCCCCTCGGCCCTCATGGAGAGGTACCCTGTCTCTCCAGAGCTTACGGCGTCAATTTTAGACTCTAGGGCGCAAGTTAATGCGATTATTAAGGGTACAGACCGGCGTCTATTGGCAATTGTGGGCCCGTGTTCCATCCACGACCCTCAAGCCGCTTTACAGTACGCCAAACAACTCAAAGAGCTAGCAGGGGAGGTGCAGGATGAAATGTATATCGTCATGCGTACCTATTTTGAAAAACCCCGTACGATCGGTGGCTGGAAGGGGTTTATCCTTGATCCCCTTTTAGACGGCTCTTACAACATCCAAAAAGGGATAGCCATGGCCCGTAAACTCTTAATCGATATCACATCATTGGGGGTTCCGGTGGGCTGTGAGATGCTCGATCCCATTGTCCCCCAATACATCGACGAGATGTTGAGCTGGGGTGCGGTAGGGGCTCGCACCACCGAGAGTCAAACGCACCGCACACTGGCGAGTGGAATGTCGGTTGCCATGGGTTTTAAAAATAGTACTAGTGGAGAGTGTGCCACTGCTATAAACGCCATTAAAAGTAGCCAAGAGAAGGCTGCTTTTATTGGCGTCGATAAAGAGGGGAATTTGGCGATTTACAAAACCACTGGGAACGATTGTGGACACTTAATTCTTAGGGGAGGGGACCATGCTCCCAACTATTATGAAGAAGAGATTGAAGTTGCTTCCAGTTTAATGGAGAAGTTGAAAATTACCCCTTCAATAATAATAGACTGTTCGCATGCCAATTCACGCAAGAACCCCAGTCGCCAAAAAAGGGTCTTGCGAGCCGTTATTGACCAGGTGATTTGGGGCCACAAAGAGATCCGCGGTTTTATGTTGGAAAGTAATCTCTACCCAGGATGTCAGGCCCTTGGTGATGATGCCGGTCAGTTGGCCTACGGAGTTTCCATTACCGATGGGTGTATCGGGTGGGATGAGACCGTTGAGGTCATCCGTAGAACGTATGCTACCCTTAAAGCGGGCAAAAGAGAGTTAGGAGGAGTGCTCAATGCGTAATTCAAAAATTAGAGTTTTGGTCCCACTGGCCAATGGATTTGAAGAGATAGAAGCCATTACCCCTATCGATATTTTCCGCCGTGCCGGTTGGGAAGTTGTCGTGGCCGGAGTTGGTGAAAAAGAGATTACCGGCGCTCACGGTATTAAAGTTGTGTGTGAGGTGTTGGTTGATGAAGTCGATACCAACTTCCAAGCAATTGTTCTCCCCGGGGGGAGTCTAGGGGCACAAAATCTGGCAGAGTCTTGGGCGATTAACGAGAAAATGTTGTTGATTGCTAATCAAGGGGGGGTAATAGCGGCTATTTGTGCCTCCCCTGCGGTTGTTTTGGGACCGGCCGGTTTACTTGAAGGGCACAAGGCTGTCTGCTATCCGGGAGTTGAAGAATATGTGCCCAACTTTGTTTTCTCCGATGAGAGAGTTTGCGTGGATGGGAACTTAATCACTGCCAGAGCCGCGGGATGTGCCACTGAATTTGCCCTAGCGATTGTCAGTGCTCTCGACTCAAAGCAGTTGAGTGATGAAATTGCTAAATCAATTCTATTCGAGTAGGGGTAAGGGGTATGGGATTTGACAATGAGCGCTATCTTAAGGAACAGGGGGAAGCCATTCTAGAGCGATTAGGGCAGTGTGAAGGGAAGCTCTACCTAGAGTGTGGTGGCAAGCTCCTGTTTGATTACCACGCTTCGCGTGTTCTACCGGGTTACGACCCCAACGTTAAGATGCGCGTTCTCCAATCCCTAAAGGATAAAATTGATATTATTGTCTGTATCTATGCCGACGATATCGAGCGGCGTAAAATTAGGAGTGACTTCGGTATAACTTACGACACCGATGTCTTTAAAATGATTGACGACTTCGGAGAATGGGATTTGTCGGTTACCGGCGTCGTCATTACCCGTTTTAATAATCAGCCATCGGCCGTTCAATTTATGAACCGACTCAACCGGAGGGGGATTAAAACCTACATCCATAAGGCTACCGACGGATACCCGACGGACATCGACATCATTGTTAGTGATGATGGCTACGGAGCTAACCCCTACATAGAGACAACTCAACCGGTGGTGTTGGTGACAGCCCCGGGCCCCGGCAGTGGTAAACTGGCCACCTGCCTCTCCCAGCTCTACCACGATTACCGCAATGGAATAAAGAGTGGATACGCTAAATTTGAGACATTTCCCATCTATAATCTTCCGATCGACCATCCGGCTAACATGGCCTATGAGGCGGCCACTGCAGATCTCGGTGACACTAATCAAATTGACCACTACCATCTCTCAGCTTATGGGCAACAGGCGGTCTCTTACAGCCGTGATATGGAGGCCTTTCCACTATTGAAGAGAATCTTAGAGAGAATTACCGGCCAGCCTGCTTTTTACAAGTCGCCTACCGATATGGGAATCAACCGCTGCGGGGATGTGATTGTCGATGATGACGCGGTTAGGCAAGCCGCCTCCCAAGAGATTATTAGGCGCTACTATGCTGCGGCTAGTGATTATGCTCAAGGTATCGGCTCTTTAGAGGCTATTCGCAGGATTAAGTTAATCTTAGAGTCACTCCACCTCGACACTGAGATGCGTAAAACTGTGCCGGCGGCTAGAGAAGCCCTCAAAAATGCGGTTGCCCGCGGTAAAGGTCGTGATGGTATAGTGTGTGCCGCTGCGATTGCTCTCAAAGATGGCTCTTTGGTGAGTGGGGCAAACTCAGAGACCCTGCACGCCGCTTCTGCCTTAATCTTGAACGCTGCTAAAAAGTTGGCCGGGATTCCTAAAAATATTGACCTTATACCGAAACAGACGATTGAGTCGATTAGGTTACTGAAGAAGAATATTTTGAGTGGTAAGCGGGTGAGCTTGGATTTGGACGAGACTCTCATCTGTTTGGCGATGAGTGCCCCCATTAACCCTTCAGCGCAAGCGGCCTTAGAGCAGTTGCCCAATTTAAGTGGGTGTGAAGTACACTTGACCCACTTGCCTTCCATTGGGGACGCTAATGGGCTCAGAAAATTGGGTCTTCACACCACCAGCGAGCCCAAGTATCCATCGGCCAATCTGCACGACGAGTAGAGTTTATTTCCCCTTTCCCTCTCCTTCTATTCATATTACAATAGGGGTAGCGAGGAGATATTTATGGAAATAAACTCTGTTATTTCAATAAGTCGTCAGTTCGGCAGTGGGGGACGTGAAATTGGTCACGGCCTTGCAGAGGCTTTGGGTATCCCCTTCTACGACAGCGCCTTAATTACAATGGCAGCTGAAAAGAGTGGAATGAGTAAACAGGTACTTGAAAGTTTGGATGAGAAGGCCACTAGCCGGTTTCTCTACACAACTCCTACCAATGTCCCTGCCTTTGGGCACCCTTCTACTACCATTTACAACATGCCTTTGAGCGATACACTGTTTTTAACCCAATACGAATTGATAAAAAAATTGGCAGATGAAGGGCCTTGCGTCTTCGTCGGTCGCTGCAGCGATTATATTTTGAAAGAACATCCTTACCATATCTCAATATTCATCCACGCCTCACAAGAGTTTAGAGCACAGAGAATAGCCGAGTATGAGAATATTAAAAAAGAAGAAGCCCTCTCTAGAATCGCTAAATACGACCGAGAACGGCGTAAGTACCACGATTATTACGCCGCCGGGACATGGGGGGTAGCCAGTTGTTACGACTTAACCCTTAATTCTGGAAAGCTCGGTATTGAGCTCTCCATTGAATTAATCAAGCAGTTGATTAGCTTCACTGAGCAAAAGAGACTTAGCGGGGAGTCGCCAAAATCGCCTTAAGGGCCGGTTTTTGTTTTAAATCATCCTCTAAAGCCAGTGCTCGCGCTTTGTTTACATAATCCTTAGATTGGAATGAATAGGTAAAATTGGTGTGTACATCGTAGGTCCCATTCATTAAAGCATGGGCATCTTCGGTCATCACCAACTCCTCATCGGTGGGGATTACAAAAATCTTTGTGGGGGAGTCATCACTACTAATTTCTAATTCACCATTGCGGCACTGGGCGATATTGTTCTTTTCTAAGTCGATTTTAATCCCCATGATATCGAGACCCTTGGTCGCCCCCTCCCTGATATGGGGAGCCATCTCGCCAACTCCTGCGGTATAGACTAGGGCATCTACCCGGCCTAGCTCGGCAGCATAGGCTCCGATATATTTCTTCAGACGGTGGCATTCCATTTCAATGGCGAGCTGTGCTTTTTCATTCCCCTCCGCAGCCGCGGCCTTGACATCACGGCGGTCAGAGATACCACAAATGCCAATTAAGCCACTCTTTTTATTGAGGGTATTGTCCATTTCGGAGGCACTCATGCCGGTCCTGTTCATAATAAAAGGGAGGATTGCCGGGTCTAGGTCACCTGAGCGAGAACCCATTACCAACCCCTCTAAGGGAGTTAATCCCATACTGGTGTCGACGGCAACTCCGTTTTTAACGGCCGAAATTGAGGCTCCATTTCCGATGTGGCAGATGATCAGATTTGTCTCCATGGGGTCTTTACCCAAAAGGACAGCCGCCCTTTTGGCGGTGTAGAGGAAACTAGTGCCATGAAAGCCGTAACGGCGGACATTAAAGTTCTTGTACCACTCATAGGGGGTGGCGTACATATAGGCGAAGGCGGGCATGGTTTGATGCCAAGCGGTATCCATCACAATGGCATGGGGCACATCCCCCATGACTTTGCGGGCAGCCTCGATTCCCATAATATTGGGTGGCATGTGAAGGGGTCCCAGTGGAATTAACTCCTTTAAGACAGCGACAACTTCATCGTCGACCAAGACCGACTGGGTAAAACGCTCCCCTCCATGCAGAACCCGGTGTCCCACAGCTCCAATCTCTTTTACGTCACTGATGACTCCATAGAGCGGGTCAGTTAAAATCTTGATGATAAACTCAATTGCTTCACGATGTGTCGGGCTAGAGATCTTCTCGCTGTAAAGGCCATTATTAGCACTGCGGTGTTCAATTACTGAATAGTCTAAACCAATCCGTTCAACGATACCAACAGCTAAAACATTTTTATTTTCCCAGTCGTAAACTTGGTATTTTGCGGACGAACTACCGCAATTAAGGGTGAGAATAACCATGGAAGCCTCCTGCAACCAAAAAGAGATAGGCTAAAATTAACCAAAAATTATTCTGCCATGTTGGGAGCTAAAAATCAATGACTTTGAAGTAAAAGAGTCAATTTTGGCCTTAATTAATTATGGGAAAGAGGATAATTTGTCTAACTACTGCTCTTTTCATCACCCTTTTGCCCCTTAATGCCCTTTGGAAAATTGAGAGGACTCTAAGTGCCAAGGAGGATAAAATTCTCTTCAGTTTACCTCCTCTCAATTATCATTTTTTAGAGGTCAACACCTCGGTGATGCTCGCCTTAAGGGCAGATGAACCGCCGGTAATTACACCCAAGGGGGAGGCACGTATGATCTGTAATTTTACAGATTCTCTCTCTTGCGCTTTAGGCAACCTGCGAGGTAACACCTACCTCGCACCCCTTTTTACCTGGGGATTTGCCCTTGCAACCCCCCATTCGACCGGCTCACCAAAACTGAGGGCTACCTTTTGTGATCAAAGCGATTTTATGGCGGGGCTCTTGTGGGAGAGGGGCTCGGCACTCCTCTATTTGGCTACTCTTCCCGGGGGAGGGGTAAGCGCCTTTAAATGGAACGATTTAAGTGGCGCTCTCCTTCTACTGGTAAACAATACAAAAGAGGAGCGAGGCTTAAAAATCCCCTATGGGGCGCTCCCCCTAGAGAAGGGGGCCGTTACCTACTTGAGTTACAATAGGAGTGGTATCTCTTTACTACTGCGGTTAACCTATGATTATCTGGGTGGATTTGCACTAAGTAATGTGGTCTGCTACGATTATGCCTCCCCCTTTTTCAAAATAAATTTTAAGCGCATTGAACTGCCCCTCTATTTAGGGGCTGTGGGAGCGTTAGCCTATAAAACGGAGGAGGGCCCCCTTGAGTTGTGTGAGCTGAGTTTAACGGGAAATTACCGAGGTTTTAAACTTTCTTTTACAGGCAACGATAAGCTTTATAGGGCGCCAGTTTATGCCCAGAAGGGGCAACGCAGGGTAATTTCTTTGAAAGGAGAACTCTCTTGGCGAGGGGAGATTGCGCTGATAGGTCGCTATGAGCGTCGTTACAACCGGTCTTTGTCGGTGAGCGAAAAAACACAGTTTATTGTTAATCAGGCGTTAGAGTTCAAAGGGGTTGACCTAAAAATTGAGCAAACTTTTACCTTCAGAGAGAAGTGTGAGCCGAGCGGAAGGCTCGCTCTCAACTACAAATTGACCACTCAAACTAATTTGACTTTAAATATTAGCTATACTATGACGGAAATGAAAGCTGACGTTACCGTAGCTAAAGTTGGTAAAAACTGGCGTTTTAAAGGGCAGCTGAACAGTGTTGGGGCCCTTTCCCTCTCCCTTACCATCTACCAATGAGTCTAATCTCTCGCTCTAAAGTGATTCCAAAAGCCTCTTTTACCCCAGTTTGTACTAGGCTACTTAGTTCATAAATTGCCTGGCTGGTGACGTGGCAGTCCTCTTTAATAATAAAGTTGGCATGTTTGTCACTTACTCGGGCTCCTTCCAGTCTTTTACCTTTAAAGCCCGCTTTTTCAATAAAGTAGCCGGCGGGGCCTTGGGGTGGGTTTTTGAAGATACAGCCGGCACTGGGATAGGCGTATTGCCCTTCCTCTTCACGTTTAAGGCGACTCTCCTCCTTCTCGCGTCGTTTTTGGGAAGGATTATTTGTCCCTTTTAGTCTAAATGTCACCTCCCAAATAAAGTTAGTGGTGTTGGTAAATGGGGAAACCTTATAAGAGAAGCCTCCGCCGTTAATGTGGTAGCGGTTTAGGTTTCCCTGTGAATCTAGGTAATCGACCCACTCAAGCAAGGTGGCGATAGCCAGTCCGTTGGCACTGGCACTTCCGTAGACGGCCCCCCCTACGCTACCAGGTAACCCTCCGAGGGGTTCAAGGCCACTCAGGTAGTTATCAATTGACAGATTGATGGCGCTATCGACCGCTAGCCCTGCTTCACAACAGAGGAGAGTCCCTCTCACATGGTAGGAGGTGAGCAGTGTTGTGATAATCACCAATCCCTCCACCCCCGCATCACTGATAAGTACATTAGAGCCACATCCTAAAATAGTAACCTTTTGATGATTCTTCTTCGCCCAAGCGAGGGCAATTTGCACCTCTTCTAGATTTTTTGGTTGACAAAAGTAGTCACAGCTTCCCCCTGTACCATAAGTACAGTAGCGACTGAGGGGGACATTTTTGAGAATTAAGTGCCCCTTATTGATTTTTTCCTCTCCATTACTTATTGTTAGACTCACAAGGCAATAATACTTGAAAACTTTGTGACAGACAACGGCAGATTTTTACGTAGGAGCAGCTATGCAACTTTCCATTTACAACACTATGAGTCGAAAAATTGAACCTTTTATCCCCCTTAAAGCGGGAGAGGCCCTCATGTACTGTTGTGGTCCCACAGTTTACAACTATGCCCATATCGGGAATTTAAGAACCTATCTTTTTGAAGATATCTTAAGACGGGTCCTTGAATACAACCACTATAAAGTGACTCACGTGATGAATGTTACCGATGTGGGTCACCTCAGTGATGATGGTGATGACGGGGAAGATAAAATGGTAAAGTCGGCCCGCGAGAAGAACATGAGCGTGTACGAGATTGCTCAGATGTATACCCAAGCCTTCTTTGAAGACACCGATGCCCTTAATATCTTGAGACCATCTGTGGCCTGTAAAGCGACTGAACATATCGCGGATATGATTAAATTGATTGAGCGTTTAGAGGCTAAAGGGCACACCTATATTGCCGGAGGAAATGTCTACTTCAGTATCGATACTTGGCCCCGTTACGGGGAACTTGCCAGGCTCGACGTCGAAGAGTTGCAGGCGGGAGCACGGATTGCCGTGGATCCCAACAAACGCAATCCCCTAGATTTTGTCCTCTGGTTTACCCACTCTAAGTTTGCCAATCAAACGATGCTTTGGCCCTCCCCATGGGGGGTTGGCTATCCTGGGTGGCATTTAGAGTGTTCGGCGATGAGTATGAAATATTTGGGTGAATCTTTTGACCTGCACTGTGGAGGCATTGACCACATTCCGGTGCACCACACCAATGAGATTGCCCAAAGTGAAGCGGCAACGGGGAAGAAATGGGTGAATTACTGGGTTCATGGGGAGTTTTTAATCAACGAAACAGGGAAGCTCTCCAAATCTAAGGGGGAGTTTTTAACCCTCTCCTACCTAAGAGAGCGGGGTTACGACCCCCTGGATTACCGCTACTTCTGCTTGGGTGGTCATTACCGGAGCCAGCTGGTCTTTTCATGGCAATCTTTAGATGCCGCCAGGAGTGCCCGCCGGAGGTTGGTGAATCAGGTGGTCGCTTTGAAAGAACAGGTGCACAATTTGCCGACTAAACTGTCATCTGCAGCTCAGCAATACGTAGAAACCTTTGTTAGTCACCTAAATAATGATTTAAATACACCACGGGGGCTCGCCCTGCTGTGGACCCTTTTAAAAGATGAGGCTCTCAGTGGTGGGGAGAAATTGGCCGTAATATATGAGGCTGACAAGATCTTGGCTTTGTCGCTAAAAGAGAGTGAAGCCGAGCAAGTTGTTATCCCTTCAGAGGTACAAGCTTTAATCGACCAACGTTCTCAAGCTAAGGCGGCAAAAGATTATGCCAAAGCCGATGAGTTGCGTGCTATAGTACAAGAGTTGGGTTATTCGTTAAAAGATACGGTAGACGGGACCATTGTTACAAAAACATGTAACCAAAATGGTAGGTGAGTTGTTGAGCATATGGAAGTAAAGAGCAACGAAAATGAATCGTTTAGGCTTGTAT
>JBAYSE010000001.1:0-33767 GCA_041676265.1 Sphaerochaetaceae bacterium | reverse complement strand
TTCAAAAGAGGTGTCGATGTAGGCATCAAGGATCTCTTCTACCGGCTCACCATAAGCAATACGTCCCCCAAAAGCGATAAAGTTGGCATTGTTGTGCATTTTAGCCATACTGGCAGCATAGCTGTTTTGGGGTAACGCGCAACGGATCCCGTTAATTTTGTTGGCAGAAATGGAGATACCAATACCGGTACCACAGGCAATGACGCCAAACTCATACCCTCCGGCAAGGTACTTTCCGCAGGCTTCAGCGGCTTTATCGGGGTAGTCGACGGCATCTTCAGTGAAAACACCTAAGTAATCGACACTGTATCCGCGCCCCTCTAAGTGACTTACAATCTTCTTGGTAACCTCGACGGCTCCATGATCATTGGCAACTACAACTCGTTTCATTGAAGACCTCCGCCCTTATTCTCTTTGTAAAAGGGGTAAGGGTCAAGTAACTTTCAGTTGCTACATTCAAAATGTTTCATTACGATACTAACGGGAGGCATCTATGGAAACTATCTACGTGACAGGCCATCGCAATCCCGATCTTGATTCGGTTTGCTCTGCTTGGTGTTATGCGCGCTTAAAGAATAAAATAGATAAAAGGTACAAGTATGAGCCGGTAAGGATAGGCCATCTTAATGAGACCACCAAGCACCATTTTAGAAAAACTAGAGTGATGCCTCCCCGGTTTATAAAAGATGTCAGGGCCAAAGTAAGAGATGTAGTAATCGACTCCTTCCCCTCTCTGCACCCCGAAGACCCCGTTTATAGTCTAGTGACCCTCATGCGCGAGAAACATGCTTCAGTGGTCCCTCTCTTAGATGGCAGTGACTATTTTGGCCTTTTAAGTTTAGACGAAATTACCGCCTTCTTTCTCAAAGAAAATGCTGGGGAGCGCCCTCACTACAACTTCCAACCTGAAAATTTTAGTAAAGTGATTAGGGGAGAGTTCCTCAAAAAGAACAACATGCAGAGCTTTGAAGCCTACATCATGACCGGCGCCATGGAGTTCGACATTTACCGTCGCCGTCTTAACTCCCTTTTACCCGATTTACCGGTATTGGTGGTGGGAAAACGGTTAAAACACATTCAATACGGGTTAGATAACCAGTTTCCCGCTATCATTCTAACAGGGATTGAGCCTAGCGAAACTTTAGATTTAGACCTAAAAGGGTATAAAGGGATTATCTATAAATCGTATGAAGATACGGCAGAGACCATTAGGCTTTTACGGATGAGTCTGCCCCTAAAGCGTCTGGTGGTCAAAGATCCCCCCAAGGTCTCTTTGGACGACCTATTTGACGATGCTAAACGCCTCTTAATGGGTTCTGAATACAGAGGACTGCCCGTCTTTGATAACGAAAAGTTTGTGGGGTTTGTTACCCGGCGCTGTTTTTTAGAGAAACCACGTAAAAAAGTGATTATGGTGGACCATAACGAATTGTCGCAGAGTATAGAGGGGTTGGAGGAGGCCGATATAATCGAAATAATCGACCACCACCGCCTCGACGCAGAGCGCACCCGAAAGGCAATCTTCATAGCCAGCGAACCGGTGGGTAGTACCTGTACGATTGTTTATCATCAGTATTTACGCTGGTCTGTTCGGGTGGACCGTTTGACTGCCCTAATACTTTTAGCGGGAATTATTAGTGATACGGTTATCCTCAAAAGCCCAACAACGACACCGCAAGACTTAAGAGCTGTCAATAAATTGGCTAAGATAGCCAAAATAGAGAACATTTATGAGTTTGGCGAAGAGCTTTTCAGTGTCGCCTCTCTCTTGAATAAGGCCGACCCCCGTCAAGTTATTGAAGGGGATTTTAAAACCTACCAAGAGGGGGAGACCCACTTTGGTATCGGACAGGTTGAAGTGACTACTTTAACTAAAGTTGATGAGGTCAAAGAGAAGTATATTCGTCAATTGGAAGCTACCAAACAACGCTTTGGTCTCGACTGGGCGATGCTTCTCGTCACCGATGTGATTGCTGAAAGCAGTATCCTCCTGACGACGAGTTATCCTAAGAAAGAGAGGGCCCTGCTTTACCCCATGGAGGGTAAAGGGAAATACCTGCTTAAAGGGGTTCTTTCAAGGAAGAAGCAGTTACTGCCTGAAGTTATTAGCGTGTTAGAGGAGGGGGACTAATTAATGGCATTTATTGAGATGATCGAGGGGATGCCTTTAATTGAGCGCACCACTTTTTTATAATCATCTTCATTGTCAACCTCCATGGTAAAACTCCCCACCAACCGGTCGTGTTCATCGTCTTCTAAACGTCCTTCAATCAGGTGCCCTTTATATTTTCGAATGGCGCCTTCAATTTCGGCAAACAAGTTTTGGGTCATTTTGCTCACAATCCTGAAACGCCGTGTGATAAGCTGAGCCCCGTTTTCCCACTCAACCTCAATGCTACGCTCTTCGATTTCAGCCATATTTTTTAGGTTGTGGCAATTCTTACGATGGACAATGATACCTCTTCCCCGTGAGACATAACCGATGATGTCATCTCCACGGCGAGGGTTACAACACTTCGCCAAGGAGATCATCATATTCTTCTCATCTCCCACTTTGAAAGTGAGGCGACTAGGGTCAAAAACCGAACGGACAATTTCGCCCTCTTCTGCCGGCTGTACCGGTTCAACCGGTACCTCCACTCTCTTTTTGGCGATAATATTTTTGTCAACGATAATACTATCGTCGTTTTTATTGAGCCACGAGCGGATTTTACGCCGTGCATTTGTTGTCTGGGCAAGGCGCAACCAGTTGAGAGTGGGTCTGGCGTTGGGGCTCGTTAAGATCTCTATCACCTGGGTGTTCTTTAAAGGCTGGCTCAAGGGGATAATTGAGCCGTCGGCCTTAGCACCGGTTGTGTGGTTACCGATTTCAGTGTGAATCTGATAGGCGAAATCGAGGGCAGTGGCATTGGCCGGTAGTTCGACGATATGACCTTGGGGGGTAAAGACGTAGATTGTATCCTTTAAGAGTTCCCCTTTAATATCGTCGAGAAAAGATTCGGACTGCTCAATTTCTGAACTCCAACTCTTAAGTTTATGGAGAATGCGGCTAAACTGCTCTTTATCGCGCTGGAGCCAAGAGCGGTCACTTCCACCACTGGTCTGCGCTTTGTAGGTCCAGTGAGCCGCCACTCCATACTCCGCAGTGGCATGCATCTCCCGTGTCCTTATTTGGACTTCAAGTAGTTTTCCATCCAAAGCCATCACGGTGGTGTGGAGACTTTGGTAGTTGTTAGCCTTAGGCATTGCAATATAATCTTTAAAGCGTCCTTCGATGGGTGGCCAAAGTTTATGGACTAGGCCGAGCAGAGAGTAGCACTCGTTAACCGTGTCACAGATGATTCTGACGCCGAGAATGTCGCCAATCTCTTCAATTTCCTTACGCCGTTTTTTCATCTTGCGGTAGACGCCGTAGGTGTGTTTGGTTCGGGAGTGGACCTCTACATTGACTAACCCCTGTTCGGCGCAAGCTCTGTAGAGAATCTTCTCTACACGGTTTAAATAGGCGGTACGTTCACTTTTTTTGGAGAGGAGGTACTCCTCAATGTACTGAAAAGTATCGGGTTTTAGGATCTTTAGGGATTGGTCTTCCAATTCCCCTTTGAGCCAACTCATCCCCAAACGGTCGGCCAAAGGGGCATAGATATCGAGGCACTCGTTAGCAATCTAGCGCGCCCTCGCGGGGGCTAGGCGTTGCAGGGTACGCATATTGTGGAGTTTGTCGGCCAATTTAATAATGATTACCCTAATGTCTTCACTCATGGCAAAGAACATTTTCCTGATAGTCTCCGCCTCTTGCTGGCTCTTATTTTTGACTTTTAATCCACTGATCTTGGTTTCACCCTCGACTAAATCGGCAACAGTTTTACCAAACCTAGCGACTAAAGTCTCAAAAGTAGTGGGGGTGTCTTCTAACGTGTCGTGGAGAATACCGGCAATTACCGTCTCAATGTCCATATTAAGGCCCATTAATATTTCCCCCACGGCAAAGGGGTGAATAATATAGGGCTCACCACTCTGCCTCTTCTGAGCTCCATGTGCTTCGGCGGCAAAGAGAGCGGCTTCTCTAATTTGAGTTTGCTCCTTTTTGCTGTAGCGGTAGGCTTTTTGGACAAATCTGTTGACTAAATCCTCATACATAAAATGTCCCCCCTACAACTCTTTTTAGAGCAGCGAGATCTGAGTAACTCTTAACATCTGAGAACCCTTTCGCCACGAGGAGTTCTGTCACGGTGGCGTTTTGTCGCCAGTCACACTCAATCAACAGCGACCCTCCGTTAAGCAGGTAGTAACCCGCCTCATCGACAATTCTCCTAATAAGGGCTAAGCCATCGCTGTCGCCCCCTAAAAGGGCCAATGAAGGCTCTCTTTTAACCTGCTTTTCACACGCATTATACCATGGCGAGGTGAG
Source organism: Sphaerochaetaceae bacterium (assembly GCA_041676265.1). GTDB lineage: Bacteria > Spirochaetota > Spirochaetia > Sphaerochaetales > Sphaerochaetaceae > DUOJ01. The sequence continues at coordinate 29,356 of JBAYSE010000001.1, read as the reverse complement.
GTACGGTGGGTTGGTGACTATTAGAGCAAATTTTTCTGATCTAAAGGCCTCAAACAGGTCCGACTCAACAACTTTAGCTTGGCCTTTCAGCAGGGACAGATTGTTCTGTTGGGCGACAAGCAGTGCGTGCTTAGAGATGTCAGAGAGGGTTAGGTCGAGCTTGGGTCTCTCACAGGCCAGAGTTAAGCCAATGCAACCACTGCCACAACATAGATCCAATACGGCAGACTCTGAACTAGGGGAGAGCCGCTCCAAAGCCGCTTCAACGAGGGTCTCGCTATCAGGACGGGGAATCAGGACAGAGGGAGAGACTAAAAATTGGCGCCCATAAAACTCACGGTAACCCACAAGATAAGCCACGGGCTCCGCTTCACAGCGCCGTTTTACCAACGCATGATAGGCCTCTACAGTTTCTTCTGAGAGGGTTTTTAGTGACTGACTGTAAAGCTCTGCATGTCTAAGATCGGTCGTTTTACATAGCAGTAGTGAAGCATCTAGGAGGGGGGTGGCAGAGACCTGTGTTTGTGAAATGGCTTTACTCCCTTGGCTAAGAGCCTCTTGCACAGTCATCATTGCAACTCCTTGAGAGCCTCCTCTCCGGCGGCTATTTTTAGAGCTTCCACGACCTCATCCAATTCTCCGGCTAAAACTAACTCTAGTTTGTACAACGTAAGGTTGATACGATGGTCTGTCAAACGGTTTTGGGGGAAGTTATAGGTCCTAATACGCTCCGAGCGGTCTCCCGAACCAACTTGGTTCTTCCGATTGTCGGCCCGCTCTAAAGCTTTTTTAGCCTCTTCTAAATCGTAGAGACGAGAGCGTAATACCCGCATGGCTTTTGCCCTGTTTTTAATTTGAGACTTCTCATCTTGGCAAGTTACCACCAAACCTGTGGGTAGGTGGGTCAGTCTAACGGCACTGTCGGTGGTGTTGACGTGCTGCCCGCCAGGGCCACTGCTACGCATTACATCAATTTTGAGATCATCAGGCTTAATTTCGATATCGGTCTCTTCAGCTTCAGGGAGGACCGCAACGGTTACTGCCGAGGTATGAATTCTACCTCCGGATTCTGTTTCAGGAACCCTCTGTACCCGGTGAACTCCGCTTTCCCATCTAAGATTACCGTAAACTTCCTTTCCTGAGATGGAGAAAATAAGCTCCTTGAAGCCACCGATACCGGTCTCGTTCATGCTCATAATCTCTATTTTCCAACGGTTCTTCTCGGCAAAATGGGAATACATCCTAAACAGGTCGGCAGCGAAGAGAGCCGCTTCGTCCCCCCCGGTACCGGCTCTAATCTCCATAATAATATTTTTCCCCTCCATTGGATCTGGAGGGATTAAGAACATCTTACTTTTTTGCTCAATCTCCTCAATCTCATGCTCAAGAGAGGCTACCTCGTCTTTAGCCATGGCGGCGAGTTCTTCGTCTGTCTCGTGCAGCATCTCCTTAGCCGCTGAGAGTTCTTCTTGGAGATTACGGAGGTTGCCTAACGCCTCAATAATCGGTTCTAAGTGGCTACGCTCCTGCATGAGGGTACGGTAATTGGCAATGTCCTCCATGATATGGGGGTCGGCTAACTTCTTCTCGAGTTCTATGAATTGGGGTTCAAACCTCTGGAGAATCTCTATCATTATCTCATCTCTCCTATGCTCTTTCGTGGAAAGTAAGTATAACGATTTGTCCCCTTAGATGTCCAGCGTAGCCAACTCCTTTTTATTTTCTGCCACCTTTTGAGGAGTTAAGGTATTCATGTAGTAAAATACCACCGCCCCCGCAACGAAAAAGAGAGCCGGGATAGCCGCCATATGGAGACCGATTCCCATCTGGGCACTTTGACTACTGGGGTTATCTGCGAAGTGGGTTAAACGGTGAATAATCCAGAACACAATGGCTTGACTGGCATAGGAAAAACGCATAAAGAAGGCCCTGATACCCATCAAAACTCCATCATCACGGCGCTTATCTTTGACAACAATAGAGTCAACGATATCGGCCATAGCAGGGGTCATGAAGGTCCAAAAACCACCGAAGCCGACTCCCCACAGAGCCATAAAGATTGTGAAGAAGGTTTTGGTTCTTCCGAAAGTCATAGGGAAGGCAAAAAGGGCCATCACTAAGCTGGTAATGAGGAGCATCCTCTGATTGTTCTTTAACTTCTTCGATAAAAGGGACCAGAGGGGAATTGAGAGGAGGGTTCCAACTAACATGCCGGCGAAGATTGTTGTAGTGCCGCTGCTGGGGACGCCTAGAATGTAGTTGCCGACGTAGTGGATAGAGCTCGTCATACACATCGTTCCCGACTGGTAGAGGAAGAGCAGAAGGATAAAAGCAATCAGGTCCCGGTGTTTTAAAGCCCGCTTCATACTGGGGAAAAACTTGTGCTCACTCTTTTTTTCGGTCTTAATCATCTGCTGCTGTTTGATGAAGCGCTCAATCATCCCTTTAGTTTCATGAATCCCGGGGATAATGAGGAGCATTCCGCCTACGGCGAAAGCGGCAATTACCCAGCCACTGACGAGGTAGCTACCAACGTCCCCATAGGAGAAAAAGAGGGGAGGAACCACAAAGCCGGCGGCCACGCCTAAGACACCGACAGCGGTACTAATAGCGGCCGCTTTAGTGCGCACCTCTTGAGTCCTAAACTTGTCGGGGTAGACCGATTGGTAGTTAACTTCCCATAGGGAGTAGGCTCCATCGTAGAGACAAATAGAGATGACCATCCAGATGAATACCGGTAGTGGGTTGGTCTTCACCTGTTCCCGCCAAGCAGTGGGTACTGCAAAGATGAGGACAAAGGTAAAGGCACTAAAAATTAAACCAATAATAATCCAGGGGAAGCGACGTCCTAATTTGTGGGCAAAAGGGGCCCGCCGGTTGGTAATGTAGCCGATTATTGGGTCGTTTACGGCATTCCATAAGGAGTAGATGATAGTGGCAATAGCAGCATACCCGGCGGCAAGACCAATTTCAGTCTCATAAAACTTAAAGACAATGGCACCAAAGGCTCCCGTTAAAAACTCGGCTAGAAACTTTCCTACCCCGTAAGAAGCCATTACACCAACGCCAACCTTCCCTTTATTCTTCATGTTCATCTCCTTTTTGCGTATCAAATCATGAATTTCGGGTTAAAGCAATCCCCATCCATTTTTAATGAATTTTTACCGACGAGGGGTAGGGTATTTTAATCCGATGCGCTCGCACAGCGCTCTTCCCCACTTTTCTAAAGCGGCTAAGACCTCTTTATCTTCCGCTTTGGTCGAGTTGGAAGCCATCTTTTCTCTAATTTTACGGGCGAAAAAATCGAGCGTAACTGCGTCGCTAGCTGGGGGTTGGATTAAGCGTAATGCACAGAAGCTCTTATAACGGAGGCGCTCTGCATCGCTTAAGACTTCGGGCCAATTGCGGCACTGGTAGCGCCATAGCAACTCGTAGGATCGCGGGTCGTCAAAGTTAAACCGTTTTGCCCACAACTCTTGGGGATCAGTTGCACGGATTTCTGCAAACCGCTGAGCGTCCGCATCTGAAAAGAACGCTCCACTGTAGAGGGAGTAGTCGACATCATCGATACTTAAGAACTCCTCTTTATCGAGTGCTTTACGTAAATTGAGGGCAACAGTGGGAACCGCTTTTAACCTCTCATAGTGCTCCATACATTTTCCGACATCCAGATTTAGCCTTTTGGCTACCTCGTCGTCGATTACCGAAAGGGGACTAAAGAAGGGGACCCGGTTTATGGCAACACGGTGCAATCCTTTGACTTGTAGAAGTTGGCTACTGCCATCGATGAGCCGGGGGAGGTTAGAGAGGAGGTTAGCCCCCTCTAAAAGTTGCCTGGTGCCCTCTCGGAGGGCTTGTTCAACGCCAAGACTGCTCTCAGAAGCCCTCTTCAGCTGCTGAGCAGTTTTTCTGAAATCGTCTTCCATTAACTCGAGCTGCTCTACCTCATTAAAAGCCTTCGCAGCGTTGATTAAAGGTGTCGGGTCTTGACGTAGGTCAAAGACCAATACGCTGTTGGGGTTCTTGCTGTGGCCGCTGAGGGGCATCACTAGCGTTGAGCACCCCTCTGAGCGCGTGAATGGGGCGGCTGTGAGCAGAACCGGCTCCCCCATGACATTCACGAAGGATTTTACCTTCTGTTTACTCCTGAGGGTTAGGTAGTAGGTAAAGAGGAGCGGCTGATGCCTCTTAATGAGGCGGGCTACTTCTATGGTGGCCCGCACATCACTCAAGGCGTCATGGGCATGGGTGTGGGCAATCGCATTAGCTTGTGTTAAGTCGGTTAATTTAAAAGAGGGATTGCCCGTCTCCTCTTTGATAGGCCAGACAATTCCCTCAGGGCGTAAGTCGTGCGCTGCCCGCACTAAATCCAAGATATCCCAACGGCTGTTGCCATTGGCGTACTCCCTTTTATAAGGGTCGATAAAGTTCCTAAAAAATCCGTTACGGATGAACTCATCATCAAAACGGAGGGAGTTGTAACCGACAGCGCAGGTGTAAGGCTGACTTAAAATGGCGTTGATTTGTCCGAAGAATTCACTTTCATTCACCCCTTTTTCAGCCACCACGTCAGGCGTGATATAGGTTATTAAACAGGCTAACGGGTCGGGCAGATAATCGTCACTCAAACGGCAATAGAGGACAACCGGTTCATCAATTTCTTTTAGGTCTTTATCGGTCCTAATGCCGGCAAATTGGGCTACGCGGTCGCTTCTCGAATCGAGGCCGAAAGTCTCCAAATCGTACCAAAAAAATGTCTCGCGCTGTTTCATAAATGTAACTATAACACATTAGGTTTATTTTGACACTAAAAGGGTGTTTTGGTATCCTCTTATTAAGGGGGAATTTTTTGGTGAAATACTTAGTTTTGACTCTAGCAATACTCACTCTCTTGATTGCCCCTTTGCAGGCGGCTTTTCCCAGTGAAACTGAGGTTAGGGTGGCCTTACAGTCGGTCGTAATAGCGGCGGTTACCTCACTTGCCGCTCAAAAGCTCGATCTCCGCGATGACTCCCTCACACTAAAAACGGATGCCGCCTTTACCAATATTAGAGTGGAGCTGGATGCGGCAGATTTAGGGCGTCTGAGGATGATCATTTTAGAAAGCCCCCCGCCCCAAGCCCCGCCAACGGGCTTTTTAGAGCTACTTCTCAGTAGCGTAATCCCCATCTTCCCCGATTATACTAAGCTGGTTGAATTTCTCGCTCCGCAAGCCCTTTATGAGGGGGAAGTAATTTTTACGGGTGTTTTACAGGGGGAAAGGAAAGCGGCCCCTTACCCCTTTAGGTACCAAGGGAGCGTCGATTTAGAAGTTAGCGGGCGCCGCTTTAGAGCTCCCTTTAACCTTCAAGGAGAATTTATGTTCCCCCTGGAAGGGGTACAAAAAGGGAAGATAATTCCCTTGGCAGTGAGCGCCGACTCACAAGATTTCCTGTCGACAGGTGAAGCTCTATTTCACTAAAAAGTGTGGACACATTAGCCTTGTTAGCCTATATTGGACGCAAAGCATCCCCCTTTGGAGGCTACTGTGAGAGATGTTATTACCCGTTGTGAAGAGTTTTTAGAGAGATGGAAAATTGCCCCCCACACCCTCGATATGCAAGCGTGCTGTGACACATTTTTAAGTGAAATGGCCAAAGGACTGGAGAAAAAAGGGGGTAGTTCCCTAGCCATGATCCCTACCTACACAAAAGCCGGCAATAGTGTTAAAAGCCACGAGAAAGTCATTGTACTCGATGCCGGTGGGACTAATTTCAGAACTTGCCTCCTCTCTTTCAACGCGAAAATGGAGCCCGTTATTGACTCTTTTAACAAACGGGGCATGCCGGGGGTTAAAAAAGAGGTCTCGGCTAAAGAGTTTTTCTCTATCCTAGCCGACCAGGTGGAGCCTTTAATCGACCAGAGCGACCGTATTGGCTTTTGTTTCTCTTACGCTGCCGAAATTACCGAGGATTTAGACGGCATACCACTGGTTTTTTCAAAAGAGATAAAGGCCCCTGAAGTTATAGGGATGCCGGTAGGACGTTCCCTCCTAGGAGAGCTAGCGCGCCGAGGGCACGATGTCTCTGCTAAAAGGGTAGCAGTGGTCAACGATACCGTAGCGACCCTTTTAGCGGGAAAAGTTGCCACAGGTGTCTCCCCCTACAGCGATTATATCGGTTTTATCTTAGGGACAGGGACCAACACCGCCTATGTTGAGAAAAACAGTCATATTGGTAAGCTCAACTTGACCGGCGAGGGGAGTCAGATTATTAACGTCGAGTCGGGGAGTTTTTATCTGGTTCCCGGAGGGTTAGACCGGCGCTTCATGGACACCACTAAACATCCCGACAACTACCATTTTGAAAAAATGATTAGTGGTGCCTATTTGGGAGCTTTCAGCCAGGTAGTTCTAGAGCAGGCAATTGAGGAGGGGCTTCTCTCCAGTGAGTTTAAACGACGCTTTAATCAAATAGAGCGGTTAAACACCACCCGTATGAGCCACTATTTGGAAGAACCCCACAACCGCGATTACGATTTAGTGCAATGTGTGACTAATGAAGAAGACGCCACAGCGCTCTACCTTCTGTTAGATGCCATTATTGCGCGGGCAGCTAAACTCACGGCAGTTAATATCAGCGCTGCAGTTTTAAAAGGTGAGGGGGGCCAGAATCCCCGGTACCCTGTTTGTGTGAATGCTGATGGGACTACTTTTTACAAAACTGAGAACCTTTTGCCATACACCAAACAGTACCTCAGGGAATTTTTAGACCAAAAACACCACCGTTATGTACAGTTTGTAAGAATTGAGGACTCTCCCACGATTGGTGCCGCGGTTGCAGGGTTATCGTTGGCTCTTTAAGATTAGCTCTCTTTGCCAGGCCAGTAGGTAGTCGTGGCGTCTCTGGTGGGTTCCCTGGGCGTCGGCTATGATACGTAGAAAAGGTTCTGTTCGGCTAGAGCGCATCCAAATGAAATCGCTGGCTTGCCCCTCTTTATTGAGGAAAAGCACTTTAAGGCCCCCTTGTAGTGGGCGCTCTGCGCCAACTCTCAATTTAATCCCTTCGGTTTGTTCCACCCTATAAGAGTAGATCTTAAACTCTTTGTTTAAAACCTCTTTCCGAGAGGCAAACTCGGAGGGCAGCCGGTTGAGGTAGTTCGTTTTAACTCTTGAAAGGTCACCGTCCTTAATGCTTAGCTTTGCTTCAGGCGAAGATATTTCAGTGATGGTGCGTAGCGGTAGCATTGCCAGAGCTCCACTGAGAGAGGCCCTAGTGCTAAGATTAGTGACCTTTTTGAAATTCTCCTTTGAGCCTAAGAGCTTAATAAGTGTTACCAGGGTGTTTAGTGGGTCGCGCACCCGGCTGGGGTGAATGATATTCCCCCCATTGGGTCCTTCGCCAGCCACACGTACCTGCCACCCTGCTCGGCGTTTTTCTGCGGCCAGACTAACTACATTAGCCTCACCCACTTCACTTCTAAAAACAGTGACACCGAGTTTAGCAGCCACTTCATCGAGCATTAAAGAGGTGGCATCGTTGACTACCAATGCCGGCCTAGAGTCTTTTTCTTTGGCTAAAGATAACTCGATGAGAGCAATTAATGCCAAGAGCTTTTGACTGGGAATTACTGCGGCTTTCCTGCTCCCCTGCTCGATATAGACAATATTCCCGCGGACCCCATCGTTATCGCAAACATACCCTAAAGTGAAGGTTTGATCTTCTTGATAAAGCTCTTCCAGTGCCCGCCGACACGGCTCAAGGGCCTCTCCTTCAGGCTCTATCTGGTGGACTATCGCCCCCGGTTCAGCATTAAAAAAAACTGTTTTTATCCCGAGGGAGGTTAAGAAGGTTTTATCAATGGAGAGGGTGCGGGCACTGCCATTAAGGTCCCCCACAATCCCCAGGGGTGCGTGGAATTTTATTTGTGCGTTAAAAGTTTGCTTGAGTAGATTAGCGTAGTGCTTCAAGGCGCTCAGTTTGTGCGCTTCAATCGCATCGAGGGTTGCTATTAACTCCGCTTTATCAACGCCCTCAATGGCCTCTTTGACTTGCCCAAGAGCTTCGCTTTTTTTTAAGAGAGCTAGGTAGTGCTCCAAAACTTTTTCATTTGCTTCTGCATCAACTACGCCCCCGGCAAACCCAAATTTAAAACCGTTATAACCCACGGGGTTATGACTGGCGCTTATATAGAAAAAGAGGGACTGTTCATGGGCCGAGTAGGCCATTATCTCAGGGGCGGCGCTAATGAAAAGGTGTTTAACGGCAACTTTACGGGCCAAGAAAAGGCGAGTAGCGATATCGGCAATAGCCCCTCCTGTGGGGCGGGTGTCGAGCCCTAAAATTACTTTACGGGGTTTAAAGGCCTCTATAAAGGCCTGGGTAACAAAAGCCACCAAATAGGCGTCCGCTTGGCAAAGCTCTCTTTGAAAGCTCTCTTGGGAAGGGGCGAAAACTTTGCGCCACCCAGAAACCCCTTTGAGCAGGGTTTCGTTAGAGGCCCTAATTAACTCCATAGAGGGGATATCTGTAGCGAAAGGGGAGCGATTCAGGTTGGCAACCGGCAAGTTTGTCTGTTTATCAATATAGACCATTTTGTACCTGATGCGATTATAACTCTCTTGCACAGTGGACTCAAGACTGATAGTGTGATGGTGATGAAAACAATGCTAGCGATTCATGATTTATCGTGTCACTCTAAAAGCTCTTTAAGTGTAGTTCTACCGGCATTGAGCGCTTTGGGAATAGACTATTCAATACTCCCTACAGCCCTCTTGTCGACACAAACTGATGGATTTGAAGGGTATGAGTACATTGACCTTACACAATTTATGCTTGATACCCTAAAGCACTGGAAGAAGCTAGACTTAACCTTGGACTCCCTTTACAGCGGGTTCTTAGGCAGTGAACAGCAGATAGACATTGTCTTAGCGGCCCTCGAATGGCAAGAGGCTAAGAGTAAAGATTTTTTAACCGTCGTAGACCCCGTCTTAGGTGATAACGGCGAACCGTATGCCCCGGTGAGCGAATCGCTGATTAAGAAGATGCAAGAGTTGGTTAGACACGCCCGGGTTATTACCCCCAACGTTACCGAAGCGGCCTTTCTCTTACAAGAACCTTATAACCCGGCACTCTCCGTTGAAGAGGCGAAAAGATGGGCTATCCGGCTCAGCCAACTGGGTCCGCAAAAGGTCGCCATTACCAGTGTTATGGATAGTATTTGGGGGGGTGTAATAGCCTATGACAGCGCGACAAACGAAACTGCTGTTATCAAAGAGATATATACCTCTATCTCTTACCCGGGATGTGGAGATCTCTTTGCTTCTATTCTGGCGGGGCAACTTGTGCGGGGCGTGGCTTTCTTTGAAGCCACCAGGTTTGCTTCAAACTTAGTCAGTAAAGCTGTGCGTCTCTCTTACGAGGGGGGGAGAGAGAGGACTTTAGGGGTTTCAGTTGAAACTATAATCCCCCTTTTAGTGGAGCGCTCCCAATGGTACTAGTGGTGGCTTCCAGTGAAGCAGAGCTACAAGGCGCTCGCCAGTTTCCCATAAAGCGCTCAGGGGTGCACTCCCTCCCTTGCGGGCGGGAGTTAGCCGTAGCTCCTTTGGGGGTAGGCAAAATTAATGCTGCCATCAATGCCACTTTAGCGATTCAATACTACCGGCCTAGAATGGTAATTTGTGTCGGCACCTGTGGTGGGGTCAATGCTGAACTTGAAGTGGGAGACTTTGTCTTGCCCGATAAAATCGTCCAATGGGATGTTGACTTGAGTCTCTTTGGTTGGCCTAAAGGTGTGCTTCCCTCAAAAGATGGGAGCCTTGAAGGGGCTTTGCCCCTCTCCATATTGTGTGACAATTATCCTAGGTGGGCAGGCAGAGGGGTGAGGTTCCCCTTGACGTTAGGTAGTGGTGATATTTTTTCTACCAGAGCAGAGCGCAATAAAACTCCTTGGCTCACAGATGAGTTGGGTATCGATGCCCTCGATATGGAGAGCTATGCGGTGGCTAAAAGTGGCCAAGAGCTAGGGGTTGAGGTCAAAGTTGTCCGCTTTGTCAGCGACAATTCGCGTGGCCATCGCCCTAAAAACTATCCTAAATTTCTTGAGGCAGCTTCCCTCGACCTTTTTGCGCTTATTGCTCAATCTTTAACCGCTTAGCGAGAAATCCCCTATAATCTTGTAAACAGAGCCATCTTTTACCACATCAAGGTCACGGGTGGGAAAGTGGATTGCCAAATGCTCTTTTAAAAATTCATAGGCGGCTGTGTCGATGGCATCACGCATCGATTTATCGATTTTTGCGAGGGTTGAAACCTCTACGTCGACTAAATACCCCCTGCCATACTCACTGCCTATCCCGAGGGTAAACTTTGTGCCGGTACTGAACAGACCATCATAGGAGACTCTGGCAGCTTTACCCCGCGGAAGACGGTTAGGGTGGAGCGGGTAGAGGTCCTTAAATTTATCTTCCAAGTAGTGGTCGAGTTCATCAAAGAGGTGGCGCATCTTCTTCTCGAAGGCCCTTTGTCGGGGGCTCATGAAACTCACGCACTCCCCCTGTTAGCCACTCCTCTTTGCACTAGAGGTTTACAAAACGCCTCTATTTTTACCCGGTTTTCCCGGTAGATTTCATTTGCCCACGCAATCATTTTAGAGAGGATTAGGGGGTCAGTCTCATCCAGTTTAACTTTATGCTCTAAAGTGCCATCCACCCTGATGTACTCCAGATCATCGATGGCGAAGGCGATTTCATCGGCTGTTTGCATTTGTGAGTTGGCATAGATGCGGTAGATAGGGGTTCCCTTAGCCGGATCTAACCACCCAATCATGCCGTTAATCCCTTTACCTGCCTCTATTTTAGGAGGGGCAACTCCTCCGGTACTCAAAGAGAGGATATGGAACCGTTTAGCATCCGGGTAGAGTTTTTTAGCCTCTCTGTAGGCGTAGAGGACGGGATTATTGGCAATCACACCCCCATCAATTAGGGAGATTTGGTGCTTCAACTCTTCATCATAGACCGTGGTAGGGGCGAAGTAAGTAGGGGCAGCCGAGGTTGCCCTGGCAGCCGTTCTGACTAAAGTTTTGGGCGTATCGTAACTACTAAGGAGATAGGGGCGGTTATTGGTGTAATCGTAAGTGACTACCATAGTGGGGCTCAGCAGTGCTTGCAAAGGGGCCTCTTCAAAAATTTCTTTCAGCAGATTATTAAAAGAGAGGTCGTCGTATTTTTGACTAAAAAGTTGCCCCAGCATATTGAGTTGCAAAAAGGATGAGCCTTTAGGGAAGATTATGTGACCATGCTCTAAATAGAGTTCGACTATCTGTTTGGTTTCGTAGGCGCTACTAAGGGCTAAAGCAATTAATCCTCCCGTTGAGGTGCCGGCGATAAGGTCAAAATGGGAGCAGAGGGGTCTTTTGTCAGCGTGGTTGTCAAAAAAAATGGCGATGTACTCTAAAATAGTTGCCGGGATAACACCACGCATCCCCCCTCCGTCCAATGAGAGGATATAACGGTCTTCCCTGAGGCGTTTTTCTGCTCTTTTTTTGCGGTAACTTCGTAGTATCACTAGATTAAACATGCTATATTTAGCCTCTATGGTCAAGCAAGACAACTATCTTAAATGTATGCTCTGTCCCCACCAGTGTGGGGTGAACCGCCGGCAGGGGGAACGGGGAATTTGCGCAGAGAGCGCCACGGTGAGGCTAGCCTGGGTCGGCTTTCACAAAGGGGAAGAACCCCCCTTAGTAGAGAAAGAGGGCTCCGGGACCCTCTTTTTTAGTGGATGCACCCTTCATTGCCCCTACTGCCAAAACCGTGAAATTAGTCGTCGTTTTACGCCAATTGGGAAGGCGGTTAGCGTTGGGGAGTTGGCCTCTCTCTTTTTAAGTCTACAAGCCGGAGGAGCTGCCAACCTCAATTTAGTAACCGCAACCCACTTTATCCCCTCAATAGTGGAGGCCCTAGATTTGGCACTTGAACAGGGGTTAACTCTCCCCGTGGTTTATAACACATCGGGGTATGAGAGTGTTGAGGGTTTGGCTTTGATTGACCCTTTTGTAGACACCTACCTCTTTGATATAAAAACTTTAAGTCGCAATGTGGCCTCACAGTTTTGTGGTAGTCGAGATTATCCTGAAGTGGTTTTGAAAGCCGTTGAATTCCTCAAAGAAAAACACCCCACTACCTTCATCGATGCTCAAGGGGTCCTTAAGGGATTACTGGTTCGCCATCTGGTTTTTCCCGGGTGCCTCGATGCTAGTAAAGAGTTTTTACACTGGTTTGCCGCCAATTTAAAAGATAATGCTTGGCTTTCACTGATGGTCCAGTTCGTAGACCCTTCAGGAGAGCGAAAATTTCCCCCTTTAGAAGAAAAAGAGTGGCAAGCGTTAATCGACCTTTTGGCTGAGTTGTCGATAGAGGAGGGGTTTGTGCAGGAGTTGGGCGATGAAGATGAGTGGATTCCCCACTTTAGTGCTCCCAATCCCTTTCCTGAAGACTTTGCCAAACCCTTACAAGCTTTTATGGAGTTAGCTAATTAGAGTTCCCTCATAGCTTTCGCCTCTTAAAATAGCCAGCGTGTTCTCGATATTCCTCCCATCGGCACAGATAACCTTAAGCTTGGCTTTTTGAGCCTCTCTAGAGGCCACCGGATCGAAAGGGACATTCCTTCCAGGTACCCACTCATCCCCTACCATAGTCCTAAAGTCGGCCCAGGAGATCTGATCAAGGGGTTGGGCAGAGGGGTCCACCTTGGGATCCTCTGTGTAGACTTTAGCGATATTGGAGAGGTTTATGATCGTTTTAGCGCCAAACTTCTGGGCTAAGTAGACGGCATCGGTGTCGGTTGAGAAGCCCGGCTTCCAACCGGCGGCTACTAACACCCGTCCTTTAAAGGTGTTAGTGGTACGAGGGTCACTCACGAGCGGCTCTTCACAGTATTTTATAAAAAGTGAGCGCACTAGGGTTCCATTCAAATGGGTAGCTGCAATACCTAGCCAGTCCATGAGGTCACTGTCTACCACTGTGGCAATCTCTCTATAGGCAGCTTGGTAGAGGCGGGCAGGCGCCCCTCCTCCGGTAACTATGATAAGTTTCCCTGTATGCTCTTCATCTAAATATCTACTAATAGCTGCCGTAAACGTTTTTAAGAATTTAATATCGATCTCTTGAGGAACAATGATAGAGCCCCCTAAAGAGAGAACAGTCACTTTCTCCATGGCACGCCTCCTTTCTCAGATTACCAGATATTCCGTAAAAGAACACTATTTAAGGCAAAAAAAACGGCTGCCGGCTTGTAGCCAACAGCAGTTATTCTCGGTTTTAAATATTTTAATTGCTCGTGAGCTCGATAGTCCAAGAAGTACTATATTCACCGGCCGAAGCATTTGTGTAGGTTGTATTGTCTAGGGTAATTTTAAAGTCCTGTTTGGGGAATATTAGCCCTCCGGAGTTGGTTCCCGACAGAATTGTAAAGGTTTTATTATCGCTGTTAATAGTTTCGGTGCTCGATGTACCATAAGCCACGGTGTAGTTAATTTTAGTGCTAACGCCGGTAGCACTCAGTGGAGAAGCCTTTACACCAACAGAGTAGGAGCCTTGTTTGTTTATCATGGTGTAAACAGTGAATTCTGCTTCTAACCGGTCATCATCAAACAAAATAGGATCATCACTGGTTCCTACTGAATCAATACTATTAAAAGTGGACACGGAATTTGATGTTTTTCCCTTATCTCCAATCTTTACTGCCCCTTTCTCTTCAATTTTAGTTGACATATAAAAGTCGGTACTATCGACAATATCGACGGCAAACAGGACTCCGGTGATTAGTATGGCTGTTAAAATAATTAGCACTTTTTTCATCACATTTACTCTGCAAAATTTGAATTCATTCCACTAATAGTGAAGCTCGTGTGTAATATACAGAAACTACACACTTATGTCAATACTATGAGTTAAAATATTAAAGAAAATTTGCTGAAATCTATAAAATGATGTATATAAAATAATTAAAGATATAAATACTTACAAGCATATGTCATTTAAATTAATATTTCTATTAATTGTCAGCAAATTTTCTTCTTTACAAGGTATTTAGAAAGCCCAATAATCCATAAATAGCTGTACTTATGACAAATCTAACAAGCAGATGCGTAAAGCTGGCAGATACTTTGTAGTTGAGGTTGTTTTCTCCTATTAGGGATTATCATCCCGATTTTCTGCCAGAAGCCAGAGTGGTGGTGTTTGGCCATCATCGTACCACACATGCCCTTCTGGGATAGTATTATTAACCAGTATAGAAGCACGCCAGTTCCCATCTCGGTTTGCTGTCGTGGCACTATGAAGGTCCCTTATACTAGTGGCACCTGTGTCTTCAAAAGTGTTTCCTGTTATACTGAATGTGTACCCGTCAAAGTTTGGATTACCTTCAATACTTATACCATGCCCCTCACTTGGGCTGAAAATGTTATCTTTAATTATTATTTCAAAATCACCGGTTGAGCCCGAGTCGAAGTACATACTACTTCCATAACCTTCTACTGAATTGCCTTCAACAGTTAGGTCTCCGGATGGTTGAGTCCAAAAACCATTTCCACTACCAGAACCTCCGAAAATTTTGTTCCCTTCGATAAGCGTTCCTTCACCTGAAACAAATATTCCGTCTGTAGCTTTATCGCCTCCATCGAGAATATTATTGGCAATCTTACTATTTTTAGTAGCAATAGAATTAATATAGATACCACGTTTATTATTCAGTGTGGATTCACCATGCTCAATTGTAAATCCCTCAATCGTGATATTGTCTCCTGTTAAGTTAAAGCTGCCTACTACAATTGCCTCATCAACCCTTTCGCCGTTGTACGGAATGCCGGCATTCGGTCCTTTGAGGGTCAAGCCGTTGGTTGCAATTGTTACATTTTCTTCATACGTTCCGGCACTAACTGAAATATCATCATAAGCATATGCCTTATTAACAGCTTCTTGGATGGAACTGTAAATTTTTCTTCTGTTTTGATTGAGATTGAGTATGTCACCTTCTTTAGTTGCTCTAATTACTCCATCACCTATTCCACTTTCGGGAGCAAATTCATTATCTACCATAATAGAATTCAATAATTCGCCATTATCACTGTCCCAGTTAAGTCGGTCATCAAAAATATGATATGTGTTGTTTTCAAACTCATTATCAGTAACTGTAACTTGCGGTATTTTTTTATCATACACATTGCCAATAGCTATACCAATATAATTTTCTTTTACGACATTATTAGTTATTGTTACAGTTGTAGCTGTTGTGTCATGGCGGCTAACAATCGATATGGCTGCAGAGGAATAATCATCATTACCTCCGCCATAACCTCTGAGTTTATTATTCTTAACTTCAACATCGGTTGCACCTTCACTAATTTCTATACCATATTCAAGATCAGCCTCAGAATTTCTGCCAATAAATAGGTTGTTATCAATTGTTCCGCCGGTTATCCCTGTCCCATAAACAACAATTCCATTGCGATCAATATTTTCAAAGAGGGTATTGCTTACGGTAAAATCACTTGAAGTGCCCATAAATACAAGCCCTGCACCATAGTTACCGGTCCATTTTATATTTTTAATGATAGAGTCATCTACGCTACCGGTGCCATAAGAGCGAACAGCCTGGTAAATAGCCTTTCCTTCACCATCTAGTGTAACATTACTTAAATTAAATTCTACATTCGCTTCTACTAATATCCATCCACGATCATCGCCATCACTGCCGGTGTCCTGTTTAGGCTTGATAATTGTGCCTTCTTTGCTATTTCCCTTAATGGTTAGATTCTTAGCAATTACAATTTGTCCTTCTTCTACATAAGTCCCTGTTCCAACTAAAATAGTATCGCCGGCAATTGCCTCAGCAACAGCTTCTTGGATGGTATCATAGGCTCTACTACTTCTCTCATTAATAATCTGAATAATCTGAGTCACCGGACCAACTATTTTTGACTCAGTTCCGGTAAAGTTCCCGGTCCCTTTTACTTCAACTTTGATCCATTTCCCTTTGTCGGCTTCAACAAGTTTGTAAGTCTTATTGGTTGCCCCTGAAATATTGGCATATGTGCCATCAGCACTATTACTTCTCAGCCACTGATAAGAAACTGGTGCTCTGCTTGGCATCACTTCAACTGTCAGAGTCTCACCAACGACAACTACGCCCTCCACACTAATACTACATATTTCTTCCAATCTAAGTTCATCATTACAACTAATGAAAAGGCCCAAAAGTATTAGTAATACTAACCCCAATACTACTAATTGTTTTAAAGTTTTCATCTCAACCCCTCTACTTCCCCCTACACTCTAATTCATTACCCTGTGTAACCATAGTTACGCAGTTTACCTAATGAAAATTTAATAAATGTTCAGTAGAGCAGCTACCTACAAACGCGAAAAATATCTTTTTTTTGTTTGCCCTGTATGGGTAATAACAGGACGGTGAAAGGGTGTTGCGGGTTGTCATGAAAAAAGAACTGCGAAGCAAAGTCTAGTCTGCAAAAAGTGTTAAATCCTCACTACCTCTAAAGCAGTTTGTGTGGCAGCTAATGAAGAGCATGGCGCAAATATTGTGACGTCTCCATCCTGATAATCAACCGCCGATACTAACTCTCAATCCAAATTCCTCAAGAATCTGTCGCGCTTCATGTTCTTTCTCTTTGGTAACATCCGTTCCTTGGGGATACCCATATTCTTTCCCGATAGCAATACACTTTGACTCACCCATTGAATGGTAAGGCAGAATGTCAACTTGTTGGACCTTGGGAAGCTTCTTAGAGATAAATGCTCCCATTTCAGTCATGTTTTTAGCAGTATCATTAAAGCCGGGAATCAAAGGGAATCTAATTATCATTTCAGGAGCAATTTCAGCAGACATAATCGCATTCTCAAGAATTATCTCATTAGAGACACCTATCGTATTCTGGTGAATGACAGGATCCATATGTTTGATATCATAGAGCAAGAGATCAGTTTGCTCAGCGATTTTTTTACATATCTTTTTCGAGGCATACCCACTTGTTTCAACCGCTGTATGCACATTCTGCTCTCTACACGCCAGAAGTATATTATACGTGAATTCATGCTGCAAAGTGGCATCACCTCCACTTATAGTTATCCCCCCACCTGAAGTTTTAAAAAATGGCTTATCTTTGAGTAATTCTTTAAGCACCTCTTCAACTGATAGATACTGTCCGTAAGCTTTCCGTGCATCATACACGCAGACATCTACACATTTGAAGCAACTGATGCAAGTTTCCCAATCAATGTCCCCATGCTCCAGAAAATATTCACCTTGTGGGCAGACATTGGTACATGCATTGCAACCGCTGCATTTATTCTTAAAAAACCCCAACTGGGGCTCAAGCTTCTGGGATTCGGGGTTCGCACACCAAGGACAATGCAATGGGCATCCCTTTAAAAAAACCATACTACGAATACCAGGACCATCATGAGTACTGAATCGTTGAAAATCAAATACTATTCCTTTCAACGCAAGATCGGGTTTAGTCACTTAATTTTTCCTTTCCTGAAGACTTACATTGCATGTTGTGTACGACGCATATATTCATCCTGCTGTTTCTTGACCAGCTGGACGAAATACACTGTTAATCCACCCAATCTTACTCTAAGAGAGAGGTATTTCTCGGGTTCTTTCTGTGCTTTCCTCAAAGTTTCTAAATCAACCCTCGTAATGGTAACGATATTACCGCCCACTTGAATGAACCCTTTTATGAAATTCTTCAGTAGACTGGCATTCTCCTCTTTGGTTCCTTTGTTAAAACTTATACGCATATCAATGGGACATCCGTTGTCCAATCGTGAAAGATCAAATTTTATTGAAGATAGGACAACTGCAGTCGGCCCATTTTTATCTTGTCCAAAAGAAGGAGAGTAATTACTTGAAACAGTTTCTCTGGCAAAGCGTCCATCGAAAGAAGCCCATGCATTATTCCCGAAACGGGGGAAGTTTTCGAACGTTGAGACTCCTGCAGTGATGTGCATCCAGTCAATCTGGCTATTCCAGTAGTCGGTATATTTACAGAAATCATCCAAGAATCTCACCATTAGGTCATCGCCTTTCTCCGTATCATTACCATATTTGGGAGTCTTGTTAAAACAATACTGGCGTAGCTCCTCGTATCCTTCCCAATTCTTCTTGACGGCATCGATGAAAGTAGGCAAATCAACCATTTGCTTCTCATACACAACATCCCGCACAGCATTCAAAGAGTCTATAGCATGTGACAATCCTGTTGGAAAAAGAGCATACATTCTGTATCGGGCGCCCTTGTTCGTTAGATCCAAACCTTTGCTGATGCAATCAGGAACAAAGGCTGATAAAAATGGCTCAGGTGCAATCTGATGGACATAGTCATAATATTCAAGCTTATTCCGTAAAGCGCTATCGACCCTGTATTTTATCTGGTCCATATAAGCTTTGAAGAACGCGTCAAAGGTATCAAGCTCTTTGATGCCATCCCCAATATCAATTCCTAATTTATGGCCTGTTACCAAGGATTTTCCATTATTTATGAGAGCCTCCATTGCAGGAAGAACTTCAATGTGGCCATAATTATATTCAGTTTTTCCATAGACAAGAACTTCCCAACATCCATCGGATGAATAATCGAGTGCATCTTCCTTGGGAATCTTGAGTCGTTCAATCATCCCTTTAAGTATTACCTCATCGTTGAATATGGTTGGTTGGGCTCCACCCTTAGTAAGTTCTTCCGCAATTACCGTGAGATAACTTTCTGGAGATTCAGAATGAACTCGAGCTGTGAGCATAGGCGAAATCAACTCAAGATAATTGATCACCTCAAGAATCATTTCGCTCAATTCATTGGTCGCATCTTTACCATCAGGGCCATATCCACCGACTGTTGCACTTTGGAGCCAGTGATTAGCAGACTGCCCATATGTATAATCTGCATCATTTTCCATATTGAAGTGCGCAGCAGATTCATTTTTGCCACCACCTTGAGACCAGTCATAGTCTGTAAGGTGATTCTCCATGTGCTCCTGTAAAAATTGAGTTCTCTCATTAAATTTAATAAAAAAGGATCCAAGCAATTCTCTAGCATATTCTTTGGTTATAGCGCCTGAATCAATATCAGCTTTATAATAGGGCCATAAATACTGATCCACTCTGCCAAGAGGGGTATAAGAAAGCGTACTATGGAGAATCAGATGTATGAACCAAACACTCTGGAGTGCTTCCTGAAAGCTTTCCGCAGGTCCCGCCGGGACTTTTTTACATATATCGATAATTTGCTCTAATTCTTGCTTTCTTTCCGGATTTGCTTCATCCTTAATTTCATTCTCGAGAAACGTTACATATCGTTGGGGAACAAGTTTAGCCGATTCCAGTGTATAGAGAACCGACCTATAAAAATCATCTTTTTTTAGATCTGAGCCAGCCAAAGCATCCCGCGCGGCCTTTACTTCTTGTATCACGCCATCAATTCCAATCTGCAAGATTTTGGGATAATAGGGCATATGGTGTCCCCAAACTGATTTTCTATTCAAGGAAAGTTTTTCGAATTTATCAGCTTCTTCGTCAGTCTCATACTTGGGAAAAGTATGACCAAAACCTACGGATGACATTGTGGGAACACCTACGATGAGCTCCTGAGGTTTTAAATCAAGGGGCATCTCTTTGCATACTTTTTCAAAAGCAACAGCTTTTCTATATATAATTGGCTCAGTAACCAAGTCAGGATTATCATCGAAAATCGACAAATCATCTCCCCACCAATCCTTCTTTTTGAAAAAATCGCTGAATAACTGTTTCTTAAGGAAATCAAGTCTTTTGTTCATCTTGTATTCTCCTAAATATGTAATCCGACAAATTATAAATTATTTTCCCAATTCCTAGGTCATTGTAACATATTTCCAATTAAATTCAATTATATATAACACTATTTTGCACTAATTTAAGTTGTTTTGCATTTTTATGAATTCATATTTTGAACCCTTTCATATACATGCCCCCCCCCAAAAAACGTTTGATTTTTGATTGCTTACTGGAATCAAAGAAAGATGATATATAAGCCTGAAAATACCTAGCTGGTTCTGGCTATGAACTCTTCCCGTAAGTCGCCGGCTAACGCAGAGAAATAGGCAATACAAACCGCAACACGCACAGCCAAGATAATTACCACAATCTAGTGCGATGTGAGAGCTAGAGTATTATTAGGAACTACTGGCAATTTGTTGACTATCTTCTTTTTCCGATTCCTTTTTCGGCAACAAGCGTCTAAAAATAGAAGCATGACCATGTTCCTTGTTGTACACATCAAACACAACTGCAGCTAAAAGAACCAACCCTTTAATGACCTGAGTCTGGTCCGCTCCAACTCCCATAAGCATGAGTCCATTGTTAAGGACCGCTATCATCAAACCACCAACAATCGTATTCAGGACAGTACCAACACCACCGGAAACTGCCGCACCACCGATAAAGACTGACGCAATTGCATCCAATTCCCATCCTGTCCCATCAGAGGGTCCCGCGGCCGTTGACCTGCCTACAAACATGATTCCCGCTAAAGCAGCTAAAAAAGACATATTCAACATCGTGAGGAAATATGTTCGCTTTACATTCACACCCGATAATTCAGCGGACCGCTTGTTTCCACCAACTGCGTATATATGGCGGCCAAATGTTGTTCGTTGGGTTATTGTGTGATAAATGATTACCAAGACAACGAGTATAAGGCCAGGGACGGGGAAAGATGTACCGGTACGGCCTGAACCAAAAAGCCACGTCAGGTACCCGATAACAACACTTATAAGTACTATTCGAACTATAACCGGCCAGAGGGCATCTTTAATGCCGTACAATTTAGCTGTATGGTTGCGTTTCCAAATTTTTGACCAAGCAAATGCTCCAATTGCCAATAATCCAAGTAACAATGTTGAATTATTCAAACCTGTGAATGCTGGACCCCATTCTGGTAGATAACCGGCGCCAATATACTTAAGCCCTTCTGGAACTGGTACAGATATGGATCCTGAAATCCAAATAACACCACCACGGAATATCATCCATCCACCTAATGTTGTTATAAATCCAGGAATATTGAATTTTGACAGCCAAAAACCCTGCCATGCTCCAATCAAAACACCGACACTAAGACCAATGATTACGGCAACCCACGTCGGCAAATTAAAATTTCGCGCAGTTAGAGCTAATATCATTCCTGAAAATCCAGCTACC
Source organism: Sphaerochaetaceae bacterium (assembly GCA_041676265.1). Taxonomy (GTDB): domain Bacteria; phylum Spirochaetota; class Spirochaetia; order Sphaerochaetales; family Sphaerochaetaceae; genus DUOJ01. Next base: position 8,126 of record JBAYSE010000001.1, on the reverse strand, counting down.
GATCCAACAGACAAATCAATCTGCCCAATGACGATTACCATCACCATGCCGATCGCTAAAATCAAGACATAGGCGTTTCCAGAGATCAGATTTTGAAAATTTGCAGGGGTGACAACCTTCCCATTAGTCGCAATATTAAAGACTAGTATAAGTACAGTTAATGCAATCACCATAGTGTATTGACGGATTTCAGTGCCAAATATTTCCCTAATGGTTTTCATAAAGCAATTCCTTTATTTTTAGTTTCAGAGTTCGATGTGGAAGTACTTATCATCATTCTCATAAGTTTCACCTGATCGGCATCTTCTCGATTAAGTACCCCTGTAATATGTCCTTCGAAGATCGTGTAAATTCTGTCCGACATACCCAGTAATTCAGGCAATTCGGAAGAGACGAATATTATAGCTTTCCCTTGGTCTGCAAGCTTATGCACAAGGCGATAAATTTCATATTTGGCACCAACATCAATTCCCCGTGTAGGCTCATCTAGAATCAGAATATCAGGCTCTGTAAACATCCATTTAGCCACGACAACCTTCTGTTGATTTCCACCAGAAAGGGTAGTAACTCTTGAATCAACCCCAGATGTTTTAACGGTCAACATTTTGCAGTACTTTTTAGCTACCTGAAATTCTTCATCCAAATCAAGCAAGCGTCGACGTAAAATTGAACCTAGGTTTGCTGAAACTATGGTCTTACGGATAGTGTCGAGCAAATTGAGACCATATACCTTGCGATCCTCAGGTATGTAGGCGATGCCATGTTTAATAGCGGTATTAACGTCTTTGATCTGAACTTCTTTCCCTCTAATTTTTATGGTTCCACCGAGGTAATTCCCATAGGTGCGACCAAAGATCGATTTCATCAATTCGGTTCTTCCGGCACCCATAAGGCCCGCAAAACCAACAATCTCTCCAGATCTGACAAAGAAGTTGTTGTTATAGCATGCATACATTCCTGGTATCTCAGGATCTTCTACACACCAATTTGAAACTTCAAAGATAGTCTCTCCAATATTGGATTCGTGAGAAGGGTAGCGGTTTTCCAAGGGACGCCCAACCATGGAACATATAATACGATCTTGATCAACATTACCTGCTTCAACAGGGTACGTTTCAACGGTACACCCATCACGAATCACGGTGACGGCATCTGATATCCTAGCAATATCATTCAACTTGTGCGATATCATGATGCAAGTGATATCCTTGCTCTTCAGCTCTAGCATGAGTTTCATTAAATTTGTAGTATCCGCTTCGTTTAGGGCTGAAGTCGGTTCATCAAGAATTAACAATTTTACGTTTTTAGCAAACGCCTTCGCTATTTCTACCAACTGTTGCTGACCTACACCCAAATTCTTTACCAATGTATCTGGAGAGGCGTTCAAACCTACACGGGCAAGCAATTCGACTGTGTTACGTCTAGCGGTGTCCCAGTCGATAAGCCCTTTTTTCACCACTTCATTTCCTAAGAAAATATTTTCAGTAATGGAAAGCTCAGGGATCATAGTAAGTTCTTGATGGATAATCACAATGCCGACTTTTTCTGATTCCTTGATGTTTTTGAAAACAACTTCATTTCCATCAAATATAATTTTTCCCTCATAAGAGCCATGCGGATGCACTCCAGACAGGATATTCATCAATGTTGATTTTCCTGCCCCATTTTCGCCACATATTGAATGAATGTCTCCGCGAAACACATTTAGATTTACATCATCCAGAGCACAAACTCCTGGAAAGTATTTGGTAATATTTTGCATTTGGAGCATAACAGGACGTTGTCTTGATTTTGTATTATTATCTTCCATAGGCACCTTATATCTTGCAATATATACTCTTGCAAATTTCACTGAATCTGCAAGATATCCAAAATCTTGCAGATAACTCTTCTCCCAGCATTTGACGATGTTCTGCCAAACGTGCTGGCTGCATTATACAATCTCACCTACTTATTGGCAAAGAATTGACAATACAGCCAACTCGGAAAGTTCCTTATTTCAGAATTGCCATACGACCAGGATCGTTGGCATATACTTCTCTTATGTTAGCCTTGGTGACAATAACCGGAGTTAGCTCATAAATCCCGACGTCTTTCTTACCATTATGTACCATGCTGTCAAATGCCGGCAACTTTTCACCTGCATCCATCAACTTGACGATTTCAATGGTTTTGCCTACCAGCACAGAGGTTGGTTTGTCAACGGTTGAATACTGTCTACCTTCCCAAACCCACTTGATTGATTCGTTTTCAGCATCAAGACCGGAAATAGCCGGGATTTTCTGCCCAGCCCTCTCACATGCAGTGATGATATTTCTGGCGATAGAGTCATTAGGGGACAAAACACCGTGAATTTCCTTGTTGCTATAGAAACCGGAAAGCAGGGTATCCATACGAGCCATAGCTTTCGAACTATCCCAGTCAAGCGTTGCGCACTGAGTAAAACTTGTCTGCCCAGACACAACTACGAGTGTTCCATCATCGATCTTTGGTTGCAGAATCTTCATCGCACCCTTGAAGAAATTAGGAGCGTTCGGATCAGCGGGACCGCCCCCAAAAAGCTCGACGTTATAAGGGCCTTTGCCTTTCATCTCAGCCAGACCGTTCAAAAGAGCCTGTCCTTGGAGTTCCCCAATCTTAACGCTTCCGAACTGGACTACACAATCGATACCAGTTGTATTCTCGAGAAGACGGTCATAAGCAATTACTTTAACCCCGGCTGCCGCTGCATCTTCCAAGATTGCGCCTAGCTGGGAACCATCAATCGGTGCGACTACAATAATCTCCGCTCCGCTTCTCATCATTGCCTCGATTTGTTGCTGCTGGATGGGCACTTTGTTATCAGCCTGCTGGACAATAGGTTCAAAACCTGCTGCAGCCAATTCAGTTTTAAACATATCGTTACCTTCAGCCCAGTTTTGGGTTCCTAGCCAAGGTAACGAGACACCTACGACTGTTTTCCCCTCCTTTTTAACCGTGACATCCCGTTGACCTGCAGCAAACACACTGAGTGTGGATACTATTAGAATTATCACACATAACAGCAATGCCTTCTTTTTCATAATACTCCTCCCTTTATAATTTATATGTCCACAATGGACATATTTCTCACCACCACCAAATCATTCAAATTTGTAAAAAATAGTTACCTATAGCACTGAACAATACTTTGGATTTCAAAATCAAACGGCTTTTTATGTATCCCCTTTTACTTTTTTTGCACATTTTGCACTCTTTTAAGTTTTATCCTTAACTAACACTTTTTACTTTCTACATATACAGTTGAATTAATTTTACGATTAGGGAATTTATGTTTTATTGCTTTCGTCTAATTAATCATATCATCATAATTGCATCAGTCAAGCTTTATTTTGCACTATTTTACGTGTTCTTAATTATTTTACTGTTAAACAGATATATTAAATCTAAGTTTTGGATTATCAAACACCGGATGAAGAGTATAAATCAGGATGTTTTTGAGAGAGGGGATTCTATATTCAGGTAAGACGGAAGCCTTATAAGCAAACAAAATAAAACTCCAATATCCTCCGAGAGCTCAGAAAGGAGGCGTATCCCCGCCTATTTGATTTATTTGCTATTAAGCTATATAATGCATTGAAATTAAGTTGAGGATACACTAATGCTAATTGAAAAGCGCCTTGAAACAATCATGTTTGCAGTCAAAAGACATGGTAGCCTTTCCTATGAAGAGGCCATCCAATTAACGGGATGCTCCAAGGATACGGCGCGCAGAGATTTCATTAAGCTTAGCGATGAAAATCTGGTAACAAGAACACGAGGCGGAATTTTATACAAGGACTCATCAGTCTTTGATTATGATAAAGGCTATTCAAATGCTGATACCAGGATTCAATTAAGAGCTGAAGCTGATATCCCTACTATCAAAAATTTTGACAAAAAACAACAGATTGGAAAGCTGGCAGCCCATATGGTTAGAGGATGCCGTACCATAATGGTAGACTCTGGATCAACGACCCTATCAATGATTAGACAACTTGAAAAACAACAAGACCTGACTATTATCACAAACTGCCTTCGTATTGCCAATGAACTTGTCAACCGACCCGATATCCATACCATTGTATTAGGTGGGGATTTAAATTCCGGGACACTAAGCATAATGGGATATGATGCTTTGCATATGATAAAGCATTATAATGTGGATACTCTTTTCCTTGGCACCGCTGCATTATCTATTGAGAAAGGGATAATGACCCCTTACAGCATTGAGGCTATGCTCAAAAGGGAAATGATTGCATCTGCCAATAAAGTGGTTCTGCTGGTAGATTCCTCAAAAATACAAAAATTTGCGCTCTATTCATTTTCTGAGCTCACCAATATATCAACCCTCATAACAGATGAGAATATTCCTAGTCAGATAAAGGAACGTTTGGAGACTCTTGGTATTGAAGTTCTCATAGCCAAAAAATTGAAATAAAAATTTTTGGTTGGTAAAATAAATCAGTAAACTAAAAATGACCCTACGAATGTGTAGGCACTTCCGTATGATCATTTTTACCTTAAATTGTCTATAACAGTCCTTGCTTTAAAGTTCAAGTTTGAAAAAATCTTCCAGATAGCGGGCAACACCATCATCGTTATTGGAAGCAATGGTTTTGCGAGGAACTGCATTAAATAATTCCTTTGATCCATTCTCCATGGCAACGCCCACATGTGCCCATTGCAACATCTCCAAATCGTTTTGCCCATCACCAAATATCATAACTTCACTAGAATCCAATTTTTCTGAAGAAAGAGCTTCCTTTAAAGCAGCCAATTTACCGGCCATCGGGTTCATTACTTCAAAAAAGTACGGCATTGAAAAGACAGAGTAGATATCATGGATGGTAAACTTGGATTGTACTTCATCTGCCAGTATTTTTAAATCATCGTACTCACCGATATATACTATTTTGTAAACTTGCAAGGCTGACTCATCATTAAAATCGTATGTACTCCCCTGAATCCCAGAATGTTTTTCATAAAACTTAGATTCTTCGCAGATACGTTCATATATAAGTTTCCCTTCACGGTTATAAGCTTGGTAGTAGACATTATTTATCTTCGCAAGATTGATAAGAAATCGAGCAATACTCTCTTGAAGGAAATGCGAAAAAATTGAATGTCCTGTTAATGCATCCACTACTGCGGCACCATTGAAGCACACTATTGGAGTTCTAATTGCAAGAGCTTCCAAAAAAGGGTGTACAGCGTCATAACTACGCCCCGTAGCAAGAAATATCTTCCTCCCGGTTTTTCGAAGAGCTCCAACAACTTTGATCGTTCGTTCGGATAAAGTATTATCACTCTTCAGAAGAGTTCCATCCATATCAAAGACAACAGCTTTAATTTCACTTGGCTCTATCGAAACATCGATATTACTCTGATTCATATTATTTGCACCTGATTATCTATAGATAATCTGCGTTTACACTCCTCCATTATCTCTTCGGTGGCAGTGCATCCAAAACGAGTACCCCCATCTTCCCTAACCAAAAGAGCCGTATCCATTTTTTGGCTGCCTCCCTAATGTTTGCTTCAAGCCTCCTTGTCGCCAAGAATAGTGTGAAATACATCTATAAGAGACCCGGTTTCAGCTGCTCGATAATCTGTAGGAGGGCAGCCTGCAATATGGTGTGTACACTTCCCCTGTGAAACACAATTGCCAAACCCAATAACTACACTATCATCCGAATTAACAGTATCTGCAACTGCATTAGGTCCTACGAGAATGGTTACATCGTCTAATTCCGCAATACGATGCTGGAATAGATGCAATACCGTACCCAGCTCATTCAGACAAACACTACATGGATTTCCTTGAATTATTTTGAGATTGCCTCCACTCTGTTCAGCAATCTTGATCGGGTCCATCGGTTTGGAGAAAGGATATCGAGCAATATGATCCTCTAATTTTTCTCCTCTAACTTCTATGTCACTCAAATCCAACTTTCCAAGGCCTGCTTCACTGACTTGACGTAAATGCTCAATTTCATAGGGATTGTATCCCATGATTCGGGCACAGATTGAATCTGCAGCTAAAACATCGGTACTTGCAATCAGCAGACCAACGGGGAAACAACTTTTACTCGTCATGTCTTTGCCAAAGGTGCAATCAATGAGAGCCAAATCAGGTTTCACCACTTTCATCAAATCACATATTCCATCATTAAGACCTTCACAATGAAATTTTCTTTTGTAATGAGAAGGAATACAACCTTTCATATTCTTAACCGCCAAAGTTGCAGTCACAATATTTGCCGATTTCATGGTTGCTAAACTAATTACAGCATCTGCATCCAATACGAATTTACTTACAGTTATTTTGGGAAAAAGCTTTCCACCAGGCACATCGACCTCAACATGAGGCCCCCGACGAAAATCCAAAACCTCAGCACCGGCTTCTTCTGCAATTTCATATAAACCATAATCACGATAGGCTCTATCAGCATCAGTAGGGATCGAAGGATTCTCGCCAATCGAAACGGAGAATCCCTCATCTACTAAAATCTTAGTTAGAACAAACAGAACTGCAGGACTCGTGCTATAAATCGCCTCAGGACTGGCAATATTTGGTTTGATTAGAATTCGGTTTCCTTTGCTACGTAAATATTCTAGAGCCCCGATATCATCAAGTGTTTTTTGTAGATCCCTCGCCAGCCCTTTTTGATAGTTTTGTGCATGAGTTTTTCGGATTGAAACCTGTGCTTTGTTCATACAAACTCCTTAAAGCAGATTTATAGCGAAATTGCTATGTTATGCATATATATAATTCATTATGCATATTATTGCTAATCTATCAATGAGAAAACGGGGCTGTACGTTCAAAGGATTCTTTTACGAAGGAGTTAAAGATCAAGCTCGTCTTTAGGCCGCTAATTTCAGAGCTAAATTAAAGAGGAATGCTTAAAGAGAGGGGGAAATGCGTACATGGCTAGACACTAGCAACAGTCAGTTGAATCAAATTTAAGTTAAATTGAGTCCTCTTTTGTAAGGAGAATTGAAAATGAATAACTTAAACAGTATTTTAATTGAAGGGAATTTAACACGAGACCCTAACCTAACCGTCCTCGATAGTGGCCGAAATGTGTGTAATTTTGCCATTGCTACCAATTACTACTACCGTAACAAAGAGAAAGATCTTGTTAACGAAGTCACTTACATCAATGTGGACGCCTGGGGGGCTTTAGCGGAGAATTGTAGCAAGTATTTAAGGAAAGGAAGAGGGGTACGGGTAGTTGGTAGACTCAAACAGGAGCGTTGGAATGATGATGACGGCGAGCGGAAAGAACGCTTTACGATCGTCGCTGAGCACGTTGAGTTCCAAGGAGACCCTGCCTGGAAAGAGGGACCGGCGGTTAGTGAAGAAGTCACACAAGACGAGTAGTTCCCTTTTCTTTTATTTCCCTCCGTTGTATATTTGGTGTGAGCTAAAGCTAGGAGGAATTGAATGAGTGAAGTAGTATTAACCAAAGCTAATTTCGAAGAAGAGGTCTTGAAGTCAAAGATTCCTGTACTTGTTGACTTTTGGGCTGTCTGGTGTGGCCCTTGTAAAATGGTTAGCCCAGCAGTTGCTAAATTAGGGGAAAACCATGCCGGTAAATTAAAAGTTGGTAAAGTTAACGTAGATGAGCAGATGGAATTAGCCGAGAGATATAATATTTCCAGCATTCCCACCTTAACACTTTTTAAGGATGGAAAAGTTGTCGACCAAAGGATTGGGGCTGTCCCTCTATCCATTTTGGAATCTTTTGTAGCCGAACATATCTAGATCAAATTAGGGTGCCGAATATTTTTGGCACCCTCTCTCTATGGATTATAGATCTCTGTTGTATTAGGAGAGCCAAAACTGGCTTTCCCGGTGGGAACAATGTACCAGTCATCTTTGGTGTCGGTGTCTTGCTTCTCCCAACGGCAAAAAGAGCGCGTGGCAGTGCTGTCGGCGCTCTTTACGGCCCCCTCGGGCTTTAAAGGTAAGGGGAGCCATTTCCCACTAGATTCTAGGGCTTTCACCCTTTTGAAAACTTTACTTGTACCCCATCCCGCGTAATTGGTGTCGCTATCACTGGTGCGATTGCTGTAAACTACCACATCAAGTAGTGAGC